>NZ_JBFODC010000021.1:0-59298 GCF_040908105.1 Aeromonas sp. R7-2
CCGCTCAGGGTGCCCGCGGTCACTGCCGCGCCATCCGCCCCCTGCACGTCGTTGGTGATGACGTTGCCATTGAGGACCAGGTTGTTCTCGCTCGCCGCCGTCAGGTTAACGTCGCTCACCGCCGTCGGCACGTCATCCAGCACCACGACATCCAGCCCTGCACTGGTCGTGTCGCCATCAAGGTCCGTCAACACGACGTTGAAGCTCTCCGTCAGAGCCCCATCATTTGCAGGTTTGTTATGTGTTTCGTTATCGTTCAGGGTGTAGCTGTAGGTCACGCTGCCAACCCCTGTCACCGGGTTGTAGCTGACGCCGGTCACCAGCAGTTGATTTCCCAAAGGACTGGGGATCCCCTGGGGGAAGGTGGTCAAGACCTGGCCATTGCTGATCAGCGTCACACCTCCCAGCGTCAGGCTTTGCACTCCATCTGCCGCATTGAATGTAAAGGTACTGCTCTTGGTCAGGGCTGCGCCATCGGGGGCTGAGCCATCCGGCAACGCGGCTTCATCAAGGACAAGCTCACCACCCTCGACCTGCAATCCATTCAGCGAGACAGGCTCATCTACAGGGGTGATGGTGATGGTCATAGTGGAGTCGTTGGTATCATCCCCATCCGTTACGGTGTAATTGACCGCAGGTACAGGGCCTGTGTAGTTCAGCGCGGGGGTAAAGGTATAGGAGCCGTCGGCATTGATGATCAGCGTACCAATCCCATCCAGCGTGCTCTCAACGCCAGCAGCAATTCCCTGATTGTTGCCCCAGCTATAGGAAATGACAGACGAATCAAGGGGACCATCCGGATTGTTGCTGTTGTCGAGCACATTGCCACTGATGGCCTGATCTTCCTGGGTGACAACAGACTCATCCTGATCATCGAGCTGATTCTCGGGCAGAAGATCGTCTTCCTGCAGCACATTCTGATCGATCAACGTGTCATAGCCGGTATCGAATCCGGCCTCGGCTATGGTCGCATCTCCGATGCGATCTATGACAACAAAACCACCATTGCCACTGGCCCCAGCGACTCCGCCGATACCGCCACCACCACCGGCGGCAGGTGCCCCACCGGCAGCAGAGGCTTCGAAGTTCTTGGTCGGGTCAACCCCTTGCAGGATGGATTGTTGCAACGCCGCAATTTCTGGCGACACTTCAGGCGAGCCTTGCTGATGATTGGCAACCGATGAGGAAGGTTGCCCCTCTGGAGGCATCTCTGCCCCTGCCGGGACACCATTGTCCGCTGCAGGTTTGTCATCGTAGGGAGCCAGCATCAATTTGGCATCATCAGCGATATTGAGTCTGGCGCCAGGCTGCAGGATCTCGCCAGGCTGGAGAGGGCGACTGCTGCCATCGGCAAGCAGGATCTGAACGTTGCCTTCTACGGAAGAGACGACCACGGTTTTGTCGATGATTTGGGTGCGCATATCCATTGCTCCAGGGTGACAGATCTTGATGCCTACACTCTAGATACGCCCCCGTCCTGCTTCCGTTGCAAAAATGTACAGGGTTGAGTCTCTTTGGCTTCATCCGATGCAGCGAATCGAACGAATATTTTTTACATATAAAAATCAATTAAGTAACAGCATGAGTTTTAGTGATATTACCTGTTTGTCGCGTAAAAATGATGTACATATTCTAAACAGATATAAAAAAGGGCCCTTAATGGGCCCCTTTCTATCGAGTTGTACCACTTATGCCAGTGGAAATGCAGGGTGAACGAACCCCTGATAACCATCGATATGCAAACTGGACAACAATTCAACCTGCCGTTGATCTTCCACCCGGGTGGCGATGGTCGTGACACCCGCGTTGTGGGCAGCCCGACAGACAGCCGCCAGGAAGGAGGTATCGGCGCCTGGTTCCATGACCTGGCTGGTATACCCGTGGTCTACCTTGACATAGGCGGGGGTCAGCTCTTCCAGATAGCCGAGGGACTGGAAGTGCCGGCCATAGTGATCGACCCCCCACAAGAAGCCGTGCTCTCGCAACAGCTCAACCAGATGAGTCACATACTCTTTGTGTTTCATGATGGCCACTTCCGGGATCTCGAACAGCAGTCGCTCCTTCAGCTCCACGTTCAGCGACAGATAGCCTCTGAGCCATGTCAGGAACTCATCCGAACAGAGAGAACCCGCCGTGATATTGACTGCCAACACCAATTCCGGTTGCTGCTTGAACAAGGGGACGCAGGCTTCAAGCACCGCCTTGTCAAACTCGGCCCCCATCTTGAACTGCTCGATCGCAGGCAAGAACTGCCCTGCGAAGTAATCCGTTCCATCTCGCGAGATGGCCGCGAACAACTCGGCATGCAGGCGGGTACCATCATCGAAGCGGCATGCAGGCTGTGCCTTGAAGCGCCAGAGATGTCTGGCAATGGCATCCTGCACCAGGTCTCGCCAGGCAAGGCGTCCCATCAGTCCCTGCTCATTGCCGCCTTCCATCACGACGGCACCGCGCCGCTCATTGCGCGCTTTGCCAAGGGCGTTATCCGCCTTCGTCAGCAGGGCCGAGAGATCGTCATTGCCATCACGGCCAGCGATGCCGACGACGGACAGCGCTCCGCTTTCTCCCATGGGATTGACAACCAGATCGGCGATACGGCTGTTGATGAGCTCCGCCAGCTCCTTGAGCTGAGACAGATCATCGGTGGGGCAGAGCAAGGCATACTCCGTCGCCGAGATCCGGGCCAGCGCCGCGCCATCCCAGCCATCCAGCAGTTCCCTGAGCACCTGTGCAATGGATTTGACCATGTTGTCCCTTGCAGCAAAGCCCTCTTCCCGATAGAGATCGTCCAGCATGTCGACGGCCACCAGCATGACCCCGCCCTGCCCGGCCTCCGCAATCCAGGCATTGACCTGCCCGACGAAGTAAGAGCGGTTGCCAAGCCCGGAGACGGCATCCACATAGACGCGGGCTCGCAGATTCTCGGCCTCGTCGGCCTGCTCTTTGAACTGCACGGCAAGCTTGCTGGAAAGGGTATTGATGGCCTGTACCACTTGCCGCAGCTCGCGGGTCTTGGGCTCGGGAATGGCGTGGCCGAAATGGTGCAGCTCGATTTCAACCGCCTGATCGCAAATCAGCTTGAGCGGTTTGAGCAGATAATTGAGCGCCCGCATCAGCAAGAGAGTGGTGACGAGAAAGCCGACCAGGAACCAGGTGGCCAGTTCGCTCATTCCTTTCCAAAGCTCGTAGTAGGCTTGTCCAGGGTGGCCGACGACCTTCAGCTTGCCCAGTTGCAGCCAACCCGACGTCAAAATCGATTCATTGGCCACTTCAGGGAACAGCTCCAGCCCAATGAACCACTGTGGGACCCCTTCGATATGGCTGCTGTTCTCCAGCTCGATGACATCCTTGGAGGCCAGCAGATCGAGACGGACCAGCTTGTAGTAACCCCCGTCGAACACCGCCTTGATCACGGATTCGGCACTGACCTTGTCGCCGTTCTCCAGATAGGGGGTCAGCGCCAGACCCAGTGCGGTGGACGTATTGATGACGGTGGTCTCCTGCTGCTGCGCCAGGTAGTTGCGGGTCGAATTGAATTGCACCCAATAGGTGGCGGCAAACAGCAATCCGAACAGCAGCAGCATGGTTGCCAATAGTTGTCTGTAGAGCGTCATAGGTTAATCATCCAAATTGACCGCAGGCCGAGCCAATCGCCCCGATGTCATGCGATTGCGTAAGTCCGTCCATAATCCCAAGCGGGATGATTGCCCGGCCAGTTCCCCTTGACCACGCGCTTTCATCAGCCACAAGTGACTACCGTTAAAACTGTAAATTGGCAACAAATCCGCCCGTTGGGTCGCCGGGCGAATTGAGCCGACAAGATTGTCCAGAATCAGGGGTACTGCCGCAGGCGTCTCATAGTAGGCAACGACCATATGAAACTGGTTATAATCCAATGCCTTGACATATACCATTCGCATTTTTTCATCAGGGATGCCAAGTTCCAGCAAGGTAAAATACTTGGAAATGCTGAAGTCTTCACAATCTCCCCCCGCTGCGCCCAGAAATTCCAGCGGTGTCGCCCAATAATCCTTCTTGTGCCACAACTTGATGTCATCGATGAAACGCATCTGGTTGAAGAACTGGTTCACCTTCTCCAGCTTCTGCCGATCCGTCAGCCCCGCCGCCTTGTTCTGCATTGCCAAAGTGCGCCAGCTGGTGATCCGTTTGCCGGCCCTGGGGCCATAGGTCTCCTCCGCGCGCTTGACCAGTTTCATATCCTCCGGTGAGAGAGGCTGGCTGGCGCTGAGCAGCAGGGGGATCGCCAGCAGGGCCAGCCATAGCAGGCGAACCCGCCAGGGCGCACGTGCACCTGCGAGGGCTCGATACACATCACGTCGGCTCCAGCCTGTCGATGCCACTTCTTTCTGTGTCATGACGCCGCCATCATCCCCTGACCGCCGGACGCATAAAAGAATGACTGCAGCACGCTGCAGCCATTCCCCTTGCCTGATATGACATCAGTGGCAGGGCCATCAGTTGTTGTTGGCCTGCCATTCAGCCGGTTGCTGCACATTCAGGGCATTGAGCAGACCACCGGTGGCATTGAGGATACGATAATCCGCCAACAGGGAGTCGTACTCGGCCGTGATGTAGCTGCGGCGAGCCTCGAACAGTTCGTTCTCCGTGTTCAGCACGTCCAGCAAGGTCCGTTGGCCCAGGCCGAATTGCTTCTTGTACGCCTGTACGGTGTCATAGCTGGCGTCCACGTGCTCTTTGAGGAAGACTTTTTGCTTGGCCAGCGACTCTTTGGCGTTCCAGGCGAGGCGGGTCCCCTCTTCCACCTGACGGAAGGCATTCATGTGAATGTCTTTGGCCTGGGAATAGAGCGCAGAGGTTGCCTTGCTTTCTGCCAGATCGGACCCACCGCGGAACAGGTTGTAACGCATCCGGACCATGGCGGTGAGATCGTCGTTACGGCCTTTGACCGCATCGATGTCCTCGTTCCAGTTCTGATCCACTTCAAAGGCTACGTTCGGGTAGAACCCTGACTTGGAGCCTTCATGCTGGTACTTCGCCTCTTCGATGTCCTGCAGGGATGACAGCAGGGTCGGGTGAACCTCTGTTGCCGTCTTCAGCGCATCTTCCAGTGTTGCGGGCAGGAGTTGGGTGTTCGGTACTGGCTGAACGAGATCCTTGGGCACTTCATTGACGACACGGATGAACTCGCTCTCGGCATCCCGATAGTTGTTCTCCGCCGCCGCCTGATTGGAGTAAGCCCGAGCCACACGACCGTCGATCTGGGTCTGGTCAGCGGTCGACCCAAGACCGGAGTCGGTCCGTTTCTGGATGTCACTGCGGATCTGCTCGTGGGTTTCAAGGTTCTGCTTGGACAGCTCCAGGATCTCCTGCTGACGCAGCATGTTGAGATAGACCTCGGCCACGCGCAGGGCCGTGTTCTCCGCCTCGGAGATCATCGCCAGGCGCTGGGCCTGGGCGGCGGCATCGGTCCGTGCCACGTTGCTGCTGACATCAAAGCCGTCAAACAGCATCTGGCGAAGGCTGATCCCGGCCTCCTTGCGCGTCATGGAGTCATCGATCGTCTGTGAATTGGGACCTGCGGCACGGGTCGAGGGACTGTCAGTCTTCTCGTAACCGACGCCACCACGCAGATCAATGGTGGGGTAATAGCCGCCCTTGGCTCCATCATGCTGATACAGTCGTGCCTGATAGAGATCAAAAGCTTCCTTGATTTTCGGATGGGTAGCCAGTGACTGCGCCACTGACTGTTCCAGCGTCTGTGCCTGGCTCAGGCCCGGGAACAGTATGGTGCCACTAACCAGCATGGCAACAATCGTCTTCTTCATGGTATCTCCAGTCATGTTGTTTTTAGATTGTTGGCTTATCGTTCTCTCAGTGCCGACTGCTTAGCCCTCAAGATGGGTTTCAGCAAGTAGTCTAGGACACTTTTTTTACCAGTAATAATATCTGCACTGGCTAACATACCGGGGATGATGGGAAGTGCGTTAAGCTCATCGCCCAGATAACTCTTCTCGGTTCGTACTCGCACCAGATAGAAGGAATTGCCCTCCTCATCCTGGATTGAGTCGGCACTTATCTGTTCAACCTTGCCATGTAAACCTCCATAAATAGTGAAATCATAGGCAGTTATCTTGACCACGGCCTCCAGTCCGGGTCTGAGGAACGCGATGTCCTTGGGCGACACCTTGGCTTCAACCAGCAGGGTGTCTTCCAGCGGCACTATCTCCATCAGGTCCATGCCCGGCTGAACGACCCCACCCAGCGTATTAATCTTGAGCTTCTTGATGGTCCCCTTGAGAGGCGCGATCACACTGGTACGATCGACTCTGTCCCTGAGGCCGACCTGACCCTCCGACAACTGGCTCAACTTGCCTTGACGTTCGTTCAGCTCGGTCTGGGAGTCCGCCCGGAATTTCAGGGCGATATCATTTCGCTTCGAGATGGTCTCCCGCAGTACCGAGTTGAGCTTGGGCACCAGCAGGCGGTTCGCCTCCAGCTCCCCTTGCATTTCGTTGACCTGCCGCTCCAGTTTAATTAGCTCCACTTGAGGAACTATACCCTCTTTTGCGAGAGGACGGCTGATGTTCAGCTCCTGACGAGCCAGATCAACGCTGCGGCCCACGGTCCGGATCTTGGCATTGAGCTCTATGGTCTCCTGCTCTTTCTGCTCGATCTGCTGTCCCAGAATGTAGAGCTGGTTCTTGAGGTTGTTTAACCGCGCCTCCTGCACCGATCTTTCACGGGCGGCATATTCGGCAAACACATTCTCGTACCCTTCGGGGAACTCGATGGCCTGTTTGTCGATAGCTACCTGTTCACGCCAGCCCAGATTGGGCTCGTTCTTGACCACCACGCTGCGAATTTCGGCGCGCAGGCGGGCGATATCCCCCTTGAGGGTGACCAGCTCCTGCTCCCGTTCGCGAAAATCCGACTTGAAGCGGGTATCGTCGATGCGCAGCAGTGGCTGTCCCTTCTCGACGATGTCCCCCTCCTTGACGAAGATCTCCTTGACGATCCCCCCTTCTAGGTTCTGGATCACCTGCAACTGGCGCGACGGTATCACCTTGCCCTGGCCGACTGTCACTTCATCCAGCTCTGCCCAGGCGGCCCAGACGATGGCGCTGACAAAAAACAGGAAGCAGGCCCACAGCAGGACTCTGGCACGGGTGGGTGTCGTCAGCAGCACGGCGGCGGCGCCGTCATCCACGTACTCGAGATGCTCGGGTGCAGGCAAGACCGTATCTGAGGGCGTTTTCTTGAACCAGTGGTTAGCCATTCGCCGTCTCCTGCACCCGCACCTTGCCTTCCTTCAATTGCTGCAACACCACCTCTTTGGGACCGTCCGCCACTATCTTCCCCTGCTCCACGACGATGACCCGGGAAGCGACATCCAGCATGGAGGTCTTGTGAGTGATGAGGATAAGGGTGGTTTCGGGGCCGAGCCGTGCCAGCTCCTGCTTCACGTGCATCTCTGACTGGTTGTCCATGTTGGAGGTCGGCTCGTCCATCACCAGAATGGGGGGATCGTTGAGCAAGGCGCGAGCCAGCAGGATGGACTGACGCTGGCCACCGGAGAGCTGACGTCCCCCTTCACCTATCTGTCTGTCGAGACCGTTGGGATCCCGGTTGGTAAAGTTGGTGACCCCGGCCCGCTTGGCGGCGCGCAAGACACGGGCATCGTCCACCAGGGGATTACCCAGCATGATGTTGTCCCGCACGGAACCAAAGAAGAGGGTCACATCTTGCGGCACACAGCCGATGTTGCGGCGAATGATGGTCGGCGGCAGTTGGTCCAGCTCAAAGCCGTCCAGACGCACCAAGCCGTCAGTCGGGCGATAGAGGCCCATCAGCAATTTCTCCAGCGTGGTTTTACCCGCACCGATCCGCCCGATGATGGCCACCTTCTCACCCGGCTCGATGCGCAGGTTGATGTTGTGCAGGGTACTGCTCTCCATGCCCGGATACTTGAAGGAGACATTTTCAAACTCGATGCGCCCCTGGATGACCGGATGGTGGATGTACTGCCTGCCCTCCTCCTGCTCACCCGGCGTCATCATGATCTTCTCCAGGATCTCGAGCGCCGACTTGGCCTGGTTGTAGCGGGTGGAGAGCACCGACAGCTGCACCATGGGGGCGATGGCCCGGCTCGACAGCATCACGGCCGCTATCATGCCCCCCATGGTCACCAACCCTTCCGAGATCTGGTAAACACCGACGATCACCAGTCCCACTGTCACCACCTGCTGGATGTAGCTCGCCAGAGAAGACATGGAGTTGGTGATGCGCCGGGTTTGCACGCCCCAGGTCGAGATGTGGGACACCGCCTGCTCCCAGCGGTGCTGGAACATGCTCTCGGCCCCGAAAATCTTCACGGTCTCAAGGCCCGAGATGCTTTCGATCAGATTGGCGTTCTTCTGGGAGGCGAGCCGGGAGCCCTCCTCGATGGATTGCTTCAGCGGTGCCTGAATGTAGAAGCTGTAGGCCACTAGGATCAGGATGGCGATGATGGGCACCACCACCATGACACCGGCGAAAATCCAGATGATGAAGAGGAAGAAGATGGCAAACGGCAGATCGATCAGGGTGGAGACGGTGGCCGACGTGAAAAACTCGCGCACCGATTCAAACTCCTGCAAGTGCTTGGCAAAGGCACCGGTCGACGCAGGCCTGGACTCCATCTTCATGCCCATCACCTTGGCAAAGATTTTGGCCGACAACAGCACGTCGGATTTCTTGCCTGCAATATCGATGAAGTAGCTGCGCAGCTGGCGCATCACGAAGTCGAAGGTGAACACCACCATGGCTCCAACCGCCAGCACCCAGAGGGAGTCGAATGCCAGGTTGGGCACAATCTTGTCATAGACGTTCATGGTGAACAGGGGGCTGGCGATGGCAAACAGGTTGATGAGGATCGAGGCCACCAGCACATCCCGATAGATACCACGGGACTCGAACAAGGTGCTCCAGAACCAGTGACCATCACGGGTCTCCAGCACTTTGGGCGAGCGCTCATCAAACTTGAACTGCCGCTTGACGTAGAACAGACGACCATTGTACTCGTCACCAAGCTGGGCAAGACTGACCCATTGGGCCGCGTCTCCGGCCTGGGGAAAGATGACCCTCGCCTGGGTCCGTTCTTCATTCCATTCAAGCAAGATGCAGGCGCCGCCATTGCGCGTCTGCAAGACGCAGGGCAGCAGCAGGGAAGAGATCTGTTCAAGGGGCTGGATCACTTCGCGGGCAGAGAGACCGCCCCGCTCGGCGGCACGACTGAAGAGCGCCGTGCTGAGACGCCCGGAGACCAGTGGCAAGCCGGTGGTGAGAGCATCCTGACTGTTGGGCACCCCGTAAAAGCGGGTCAAAAAGACCAGGCACTCCAACAGTTCATCTATATGGCTGGTTTCTGCTTGCATAGCATCCCATCAAACATGATTCAGAAGGTTGTCTCGGGGCCGAATATCCAAAAGCCCGGCGGCGATCCGGAAAAACAGAACAGACCTCGCCACCCAGACCCACAACCCGATTAGCGCACAGAGCCGGGACACTGCATGTCTCGCCTCCCTCACAGATTTTCATGCCGGAAACGGAGGGGACATGCCGGGCACCTGATGTTGCCAAGAAATATGCCACCCGGTACGAAGAAAGCCCGCCCGGTATACAAACTGCAAAGAGTTATTGATAACTATATCTTTTTTCAAGCCAACCATCTTATCAAGGTGACTTGAACGAAACTATACTCCAAAGACTGAATTTCATCTAATAACCCACTGTTTTTTTGACGAAATTAGAGTTGGCACTCGCCTGTGGAAGGGAGAGAAAAAGGGCGTCCCAGGCAGTGTCCCTGAGGGCCTGAGCGTGCCAGCGCCGCGGCAATGGCGGTCATGGCGCTCCAGCGATTCTCGCACCAGGTGGGGGCCAGCAGGGTCGGGCGGCGCGCCGACGCCGAGACCCTGTGATAGACCACCTCGGGGGGCGTGTGCTGGATCATGGCCACCGCCGCCTCCACATATTGCGCCAGCGACAGCACCTCCAGCCGCCCCGCCTGCCACGCCTTGCCAAGGGTGCTCCCTTCCACCACATGGAGCGGGTGCAGCTTGATCCCCTCGACCCCGGTCGCCACGATGCGATGCAGGGTATCGAGACTGTCCATCGGCACCTCGCCGGGCAAACCGACAATCAGATGGGCACAGACCTTGATGCCCCTTGCGTGGGCCCGGCGTACCGCGTCTTCATAGGCGCCATAGCCATGGCCGCGGTTGATCCGTTGCAACGTCTTGTCGTTGGCGCTCTGCAGCCCCAGCTCCAGCCACACCTCGTAACCTCTGGCCTGATAACCTGCCAGCAGATCCAGCACCGCATCGGGTACACAATCAGGGCGAGTTCCGACGCAGAGCCCCACCATGTCGCTCACCGACAAGGCTTCTTCATACATGCGCTGAAGGTACTCCACTTCGGCATAAGTACTGGTATAGGCCTGAAAGTAGGCCAGATAACGCCTGGCCCGGGTCACCTCGTCCCGGCGTGCCAGCAGTTGCTGCACCACGGAGAGTTGCTGGGCCGACTCGTCGGCAAAGGAGGAGACATTGCAGAAAGTGCAGCCACCCCGGCCCAGGGTGCCGTCCCGGTTGGGGCAGGTAAAGGCCCCGTGGATGGAGAGCTTGTGGATCTTCTGGCCGTGGCGCTGCTTGAGATCCTGGCCAAATGTATTGATGAGTTCGTGTAACTGCATGACACCTCCGAAATGAGGTGTCATTCTAGCGACGCAGCCCGGCGGGCAGGCTGCGCTGGATCAATCCCGCTCTCTACCCAAAAATCATATAAATATTCACGTTAGATGTGATAAATACCCAACAGTCGGCATTCACGGTCACTTTTGACAACCTGTCACTCCTGCAACCTGGAGAAAAGTGTCATAACCTCTCGCCCATAACCGGCTGTAACTACTGAAAAAATCCTGTTTAGTCTGCTTATGGACAAATGCAAGACGCAGGATCCTGAAATGTGATCCCCGCCAAGCACACCAGAGATGACTTTGTAAAATTACTACAGTTTCCCGCCACCATGCAGTCAACCACTAAACCGTCCATAACCAGAATATAAATCCAACAAATAAATAAAAAGCAGTTATAAATACACAAAAATGCTGATTGAGTCTCAAAAACCCACATTTTGTTATGGCGATGTAACATTGCAAACAAGCGGGATGTCCAATTGACCTTGCCCGAAAATCCCATTAGTTTGGAGATTCGCCACCTCAGGCGGACGGAACCACAAGAGCCAATCGCAATTTATGCAGTCTGTTGATGACAGTGCGATGGAAGGCCGAGCAAGGGAGAAATGCAATGTCACTATATGATCCAAAGCTGGAGAGGGATAACTGTGGCTTCGGCCTGTTGGCCCACATGGAAGGGGAAGCCAGCCACAAGCTTGTCCGTCTCGCGATGTCAGCCTTGGCTCGCATGCAGCACCGCGGCGGTATCTCCGCCGATGGCAAGACCGGCGACGGCTGCGGCCTGTTGCTGCAAAAACCCGACAGCTTCTTTAGAGCGGTCGCCGAAGAGAAGGGATGGCACCTGGGCCGCAACTACGCGGTCGGCATGCTGTTCCTCAACCCCGATCCCATCCTGGCCCAGGCCACTCGCGACATCATCGACGAGGAGCTGGAAAGAGAGACCCTGAGTCTGGTCGGCTGGCGCAAGGTGCCCATTGATACCAACGTACTCGGCTCCATCGCCAAGGCGTCCCTGCCAAGCATTGAACAGGTCTTTGTCAACGCGCCCCCGGGCTGGGTCGACAAGGATCTCGAGCGCCGCCTCTATATCGTGCGCCGCCGCATCGAGAAGCGTATCAGCGACGACTACTTCTACGTGGTCAGCCTTTCCAACCTGGTCACCGTCTACAAGGGACTGTGCATGCCGGTGGATTTGCCGCGCTTCTATCTGGATCTGGCCGACATCCGCATGCAGGCCGCCATCTGCGTGTTCCACCAGCGTTTCTCCACCAACACCAGCCCGCGCTGGCCGCTGGCGCAGCCGTTCCGCTACCTCGCCCACAACGGCGAGATCAACACCATTGCCGGCAACCGCCAGTGGGCCAAGGCGCGCAGCTACAAGTTCGCCACCCCGCTGATCCCGGATCTGCAAGAGGCCGCCCCCTTCGTCAACACCACGGGATCGGACTCCTCCAGCCTCGACAACATGCTGGATCTCTTCCTGGCCGGCGGCATGGACCTGTTCCGTGCCATGCGCCTGCTGATCCCGCCTGCGTGGCAGAAGCACCCGAACATGGATGACGACCTGCGCGCCTTCTACGACTTCAACTCCATGCACATGGAGCCCTGGGACGGCCCGGCCGGCATCGTCATGACCGACGGTCGCTACGCCACCTGCGCACTCGACAGAAACGGTCTGCGTCCGGCACGTTACGTCATCACCAAGGACAAGTTCATCACGCTGGCCTCCGAAGTGGGCACCTGGGACTACACCCCGGACGAAGTGCTGGAGAAGGGCCGTGTCGGCCCAGGGGAGCTGTTCGTGGTCGATACCAGCAACGGCAAGATCTGGACCAGCTTCGAAATTGATGACGATCTCAAGAGCCGTCACACCTACAAGCAGTGGATGGACAAGCACTGCAAGCGCCTGGTGCCCTTCGAGCAGATGGACGATGCCAGCACGGGATCGCGGGAATTCCCGGATGACCGGCTCAAGACTTACCAGAAGCTGTTCGGCTACTCCTTTGAAGAGCTGGATCAGGTGATCCGCGTGCTCGGCGAGAATGGCCAGGAGGCGGTGGGCTCCATGGGGGATGACACCCCGATGGCGGTGCTCTCCTCCAGCCAGCGAACCCTGTACGACTACTTCCGCCAGATGTTCGCCCAGGTGACCAACCCGCCCATCGATCCCCTGCGGGAAAATCACGTCATGTCCCTGGCCACCTGTATCGGCCGCGAACAGAACGTGTTCAACGAGACCTTCGGCCACGCCCACCGGGTGCTGTTCCAGTCGCCGATCCTGCTCTACTCCGACTTCCATCAATTGCTGGCCCTGGAGGGGGAGCACTACCGCC
Source organism: Aeromonas sp. R7-2 (assembly GCF_040908105.1). Taxonomy (NCBI): domain Bacteria; kingdom Pseudomonadati; phylum Pseudomonadota; class Gammaproteobacteria; order Aeromonadales; family Aeromonadaceae; genus Aeromonas; species Aeromonas sp. R7-2. Next base: position 13,048 of record NZ_JBFODC010000021.1, read on the forward strand.
ATGCGGTGCTGAGCCTCAACTACCTGCCCGAAGAGGGGCTGCAGGCTGCCCTTGAGCGTCTCTGCCACGAGGCAGCTGAAGCGGCCCGCAGCGGCGCCGTGCTGCTGGTACTGTCAGACCGGGACATCAGCCCGGATACCCTGCCCATCCCGGCCGCCATGGCGGTGGGTGCGGTGCAGCGTACCCTGGTGGACAACAACCTGCGCTGCGACGCCAATATCCTGGTGGAGACCGCGAGCGTGCGCGACCCGCACCACTTCGCCGTGCTGCTGGGCTTTGGCGCCACCGCCATCTACCCCTATCTCGCCTACGAGACCCTCGCCAAGCAGGTAGAAGAGGGCGTGCTCAAGATGAGCCTGCGCCAGGCCATGCTCAACTACCGCAACGGCATCAACAAGGGCCTCTACAAGGTGATGTCCAAGATGGGCATCAGCACGGTGGCAAGCTACCGCTGCTCCCAGCTGTTCGAAGCCGTCGGCCTCTCCAGGGCCGTGGTCGAACTCTGCTTCCGCGGCGTATCGAGCCGCATCCAGGGTGCCGACTTTGCCGACATCCAGCAGGATCAGATCAATCTGTCCCGTCTGGCCTGGCTCGGCCGCAAGCCGCTGACCCAGGGCGGCCTCCTGAAATTCGTCCACGGTGGCGAGTACCACACCTACAACCCGGACGTGGTGCAGACCCTGCAAGTGGCGGTGCGCTCCGGCAACTATGCCGATTACAAAGAGTATGCCCGTCTCGTGAACGAGCGGCCGGTCGCCACCTTGCGGGATCTGCTGTCGCTCAAACAGGGCACCACCCCGGTTGCGCTGGATCAGGTGGAGCCAGCCGCCAGGCTGTTCCCCCGCTTCGACTCCGCGGCCATGTCCATCGGCGCCCTCGGCCCTGAAGCCCACGAGGCCCTGGCCATCGCCATGAACCGCCTCGGCGGTCAGAGCAACTCCGGCGAAGGCGGTGAAGATCCCAAGCGTTTTGGTACCGAGAAGAACTCTCGCATCAAACAGGTGGCTTCCGGTCGCTTTGGCGTCACCCCGCACTACCTGATGAACGCGGACGTGGTGCAGATAAAAGTCGCCCAGGGCGCCAAGCCCGGCGAAGGGGGCCAGCTGCCCGGTGACAAGGTCACCGCGCAAATCGCCCAGCTGCGCTACTCCGTGCCCGGCGTGACCCTTATCTCCCCGCCGCCGCACCACGACATCTACTCCATCGAGGATCTGGCCCAGCTCATCTTCGACATCAAGCAGATCAACCCGAACTGCCTGGTGTCGGTGAAACTGGTGTCCGAGCCCGGCGTCGGCACCATCGCCTGTGGCGTGGCCAAGGCCTATGCGGACTTCATCACCGTCTCTGGCTACGACGGCGGCACCGGCGCAAGCCCGCTCACCTCGGTCAAATACGCCGGCTCCCCCTGGGAGCTGGGCCTGGCCGAAACCCAGCAGGCGCTGGTGGCCAATGGCCTGCGCCACAAGGTGCGCCTGCAGGTGGATGGCGGCCTCAAGACCGGTCTCGACATCATCAAGGCGGCCATCCTCGGCGCTGAGAGCTTTGGCTTCGGTACCGGCCCCATGGTGGCGCTCGGTTGCAAATACCTGCGTATCTGCCACCTGAACAACTGCGCCACCGGCGTCGCCACCCAGGATGAGAAGCTGCGCCGCGAACACTTCACCGGCCTGCCGGAGATGGTGATGAACTACTTCAAGTTCATCGCCGAGGAGACGCGCGAGCTGATGGCCGAGCTGGGCGTCACCCAGCTCACCGACCTCATCGGTCGTACCGACCTGCTGGAAGCCCTGCCCGGCCTCACCGCCCGTCAGGCCAAGCTGGACTTGTCCGGCATCCTGGCGGCCCCGGTTGCACCGGCAGGCTCCAGTCTGTTCAGCCAGCAGCACAACCCCACCTTCGACAAGGGGCCCTTGAACCTCAAGATGGTGGAAGACCTGCTGGATGCGGTGGAAAACATGAGTGGCGGCGAGTTCCGCTACGACATCCGCAACACCGACCGCTCCGTGGGTGCGCGTCTGTCCGGCGAAATCGTCAAACGCCACGGCAACCAGGGCATGGCGGCCGATCCGGTCAAGGTGCACTTCAACGGCACCGCCGGCCAGAGCTTCGGCGTCTGGAACGCCGGTGGCCTTGAGATGATCCTCACCGGGGATGCCAACGACTACGTGGGCAAGGGGATGACCGGCGGCAAGCTGGTGATCAAACCCCACGTCGGCGTGGCGTTCAAATCCCACGAGGCGGCCATCATCGGCAACACCTGCCTCTATGGCGCCACCGGCGGCAAGCTCTATGCCGCAGGGACCGCCGGCGAGCGGTTCGCGGTGCGCAACTCAGGGGCCTTGGCGGTGGTCGAGGGGATTGGCGACAACGGCTGTGAATACATGACAGGCGGCATCGTCACCGTGCTCGGCAAGACCGGTGTCAACTTCGCGGCGGGCATGACAGGCGGTTTCGCCTACGTGCTCGACGAGTGCGGCAACTTTGCCAAGCGCACCAACCCCGAGCTGGTCGAACTGCTGGAGGTGGCGGATCTGGCCATCCACCAGGAGCACCTGCGCGGTATCATCACGGCGCACCTCAACGAGACAGGCAGCTCGCGTGCCGAGGAGATCCTGGCCAACTTCGACTCCTATGTGCCCAAGTTCAGGCTGATCAAACCCAAGTCCAGCGACGTCAAATCGCTGCTTGGCCACACCAGCCGTTCCAGTGCAGAACTCAGAATCCAGGCGCAATAAGGAGGGAACCCTATGAGCCAGAACGTATTCCAGTTTATCGATGTCCAGCGGGTCGACCCGCCCAAGAAGCCGCTCAAGATCCGCAAGATCCAGTTCGTGGAGATCTACGAGCCCTTCAACCAGGCCCAGGTCGGCATGCAGGCGGATCGCTGCCTCGACTGCGGCAACCCCTATTGCGAGTGGAAGTGCCCGGTACACAACTACATCCCCAACTGGCTGAAGCTGGCCAACGAGGGACGCATTCTGGAGGCGGTGGAGCTCTCCCACCAGACCAACAGCCTGCCGGAGGTATGTGGCCGCGTTTGCCCGCAAGACAGACTGTGTGAGGGTGCCTGCACCCTCAACGACAGATTCGGCGCCGTGACCATCGGCAACATCGAAAAATACATCACCGACAAGGCGTTCGAGATGGGCTGGCGCCCGGATCTCTCCAAGGTGGTCAAGACCGACAAGCGGGTCGCCGTCATTGGCGCGGGCCCAGCGGGCCTTGCCTGTGCCGACGTGCTGGCACGCAATGGCGTCACCCCTGTGGTGTTCGACAAGTACCCGGAGATAGGTGGTCTGCTCACCTTCGGTATCCCCTCCTTCAAGCTGGAGAAAGAGGTGATGCAGCGCCGCCGCGAGATCTTCGAGGGGATGGGAGTGGAGTTTCGTCTCGAGACCGAAGTGGGCCGTGACGTCACCTTCGCCGATCTGCTCGGCGAGTTCGATGCGGTCTTCCTCGGGGTCGGCACCTACAAGTACATGAAGGGCGGCTTTGCCAACGAAGAGGCGCCGGGGGTCTACGACGCCCTGCCCTACCTCATCTCCAACGCCAACCGGCTGCTGGGCTTTGAGAAGGCGCAAGCCGATTACATCGACTTCGCCGGCAAGCAGGTAGTGGTGCTGGGGGGCGGCGACACCGCCATGGACTGCGTGCGCACCGCCATCCGCCAGGGGGCCGATCGGGTGATCTGTGCCTACCGCCGGGATGCCGAGAACATGCCAGGCTCCAAGCGGGAGGTGAAAAACGCCCAGGAGGAAGGGGTGGAATTCATGTTCAACCTCCAGCCCATCGGCGTGGAGCTGGACGCCCACGGCCGCACCTGCGGCATCAAGGTGGTGAGCACCGAGCTCGGCGCCCCCGATGCCAATGGCCGCCGCAATCCTGTGGTCATTGAAGGCTCCGAGCAGGTGCTGCCCGCCGATGCGGTGGTGATGGCGTTCGGCTTCCAGCCCAACCCCCAGCCCTGGATGGCAGAGCACGGCGTCGAGCTCGACGGCCGGGATCGCATCAAGGCGCCCGAGAAGGCCGAGTACGCCTTCCAGACCAGCAACCCCAAGGTGTTCGCCGGTGGTGACGCGGTGCGCGGCTCGGATCTGGTGGTGACCGCCATTTATGAGGGTCGCAAGGCGGCCGAAGGGATCATGGACTACCTGGCCGTGTGATCTGCCGCCATAACCAAGCAGCCATGCAAACAGCCCCGCTCGTGCGGGGCTGTTTTTTATCTCGCTCTCAATCCGCCAGAACCGGCTAGATGCTCCAGCTCTCCGGCAGCCGTTCGGTGAGGGTGGAGATGTATTCGAAGGTACGCGCCCGCTTGGGGGTGGTGAACATCTGGCGCGCACTGCCCGCCTCCACCACCTCCCCGGCCTCCAGGAAGATCACCTGCTGCGCAATCTGGGCCGCCAGGCGCAAGTCATGGGTGGCGATCAGCATGGTGGTCCCCTCACTGGCCAGCTGGCGCAGCACGGCCACCACCTCCTGGGCAAGCTCGGGATCCAGTGCCGAGGTGGGCTCGTCACAGAGCAGCACCTTGGGGGATGGCGCCAGCGCCCGGGCAATGGCGACCCGCTGCTGCTGACCGCCGGAGAGGGTGGCAGGCACCGCCTCGGCCTTGTGCCTGAGCCCCACCTTGTCGAGCAGTTGCAGGGCGCGCGCCACTGCCCTCTCCCTGGGCCACTTCAACACGGTCACCAACCCTTCCATCACGTTCTCCAGCACCGTCATGTGCGGGAACAGCTGAAAATTCTGGAACACCATACCGGTCTGCTGGCGCAGGGCCAGCACGCTTTGCCGTGACAGATGCCGGGTAAAGTCGAGCTCGCTGCCCCCCAGCACCAGCTGGCCTGCATCGGGTCGCTCCAGCAGGTTCACGCAGCGCAGCAAGGTACTCTTGCCGCTGCCGGAGGGACCGATCAGGGCGGTGACGCTGCCCGCGGCCATCGCCAGCCCCACCCCTTTCAACACGCGCTGCCCCGCAAACTGTTTCTCGATGCCACTCAAGCGGATCATAGGGCAACCTCCCGGGTCTCTTTGTGAGCCAGTCGCTGCTCCAGCCTGTCTTGCAGGGTGGAGAGCACCGAGCTGAACATCAGGTAGATGAGGGCCGTCTCGATATAGAGGATGAGCGGCTCATAGGTGACGGAGGCGAGGCGCTGGGCCGCCTGAAACAGCTCGGGCACGGTCACCGCCGCCGCCAGCGACGTGTCTTTGACCAGGGAAATGAAGGTGTTGGAGAGCGGTGGCACCGCGATGCGCGCCGCCTGCGGCAGGATCACCCGCCACATGACCTGGGGCCAGTTCATGCCGATGGAGTAGGCTGCCTCCCACTGCCCCTTGGGGATGGCCGCCAGGGTGGCACGAATGATCTCCGAGCTGTAGGCACCGATGTTGAGGGTGAAACCGATGACGGCGGCGGTGAAGGCGTCCAGCACGATGCCGGCGCTCGGCAGACCGTAAAAGATCAGAAACAGCTGCACCAGCAGCGGCGTGCCCCGAATAAGCCAGACATAGAAGCGGACCAGCATCACCAGCGGGGCCGGACCATATAATCTGGCCAGCGCCACCGACAAGCCGAGCACGATTCCCAGCACGAAGGTAATCAGAGTGAGTGGCACGGTAAAAATAAGCCCCGCACTGAGCAGGGGCCAAAAAGAGTCGATCATTAACTGCAACCAGGCCGGCACGTTAATATCCTCAGTTGTTATTATGTTGCCGCGATATTATTGCGAGACGTCGGTGCCGAAATATTTCTGCGATATTTTCTGATATGCCCCATCCTGCTTGGCATTGCGCAGCGCCTGATTGATGGCAGCCAGCAACTCGGGTTGCCCCTTGGCGAGCAGGGCGGCAGATTGATCCCCCTTGGCCTCGCTGGCCGCCACCTTCAATTTGGCGTCCGGCTTCTGTTTCTTGAAGTCGAGGAAAGAGAGGCTGTCGTTGATGGTGGCATCCACCCGCCCGGTCAGCACCAGTTCAAGTGACTGGTTGAATCCCTCAGTGGCCACCACCTCGGCGCCCGATGCTGTCGCCAGCTGGGCGAAGTTGCTGGTCAGGGACTGGGAGGATTTCTTGCCCTTCAGATCGGCAAAACTCTTGATGCTTTGGTTGTCGCTGTGCACCACAATCACCGCCTTGGAGGTGATGTAGGGGTCTGAAAAATCATATTTTTTCAGCCGTTCAGGGGTGATGGCCACTTCGTTGAGCACCAGGTCGTAGCGCTTGGCGTCCACCCCGGCGATGAGCCCGTCCCACTTGCCCTCGACGAACTGCGGCTTCACGCCCAGACCGCTTGCAATCAGCTCGCCGATCTCCACGTCAAAGCCCACCAGCTTGCCGCTCTTGTCGTGGTAGGTGAAGGGAGGATAGGTCCCTTCGGTGCCGATCTTGATCACTCCGGCCCGCTGGATCTCGGCCAGGCTTGACTGTGCCTGTACCGATGTCATGAGTGCCAGCGGAAGTGCCGCCATTAAAAACAGGGAGTGCCGTTTTTTCATTATTCACCTCGTTATATTTATGAACATCCAGAGCGTTTGCCAACCACCACAAAATAAAACCAGCCAGTTATCATGTTTAATTTAAATTAATTATCGGCAGAGATAACCTTCATAGTGCTTGCTGGCGGTATGGATGAAACATAACGTGGCTCATGGCATGACCCAACCATGAAATACGAGGATATTTAGCGAAATAATGGATAACGAATAAATAATGGCCGGACTGGCCGAGGAATTGCCCCGCTGGCGGCACTCAGCCAGCGGAAACCATATCAGGCGGGTTGCAGCTCCCGCGGGATGGCAGTTGCCCAATCACGACATAACGTATCAATCGGGCCAAAATTCAGTCTGATGACAAATGGGATTGCCACGCACCACGTGGAAGGTAATGGCGGGATGGCGCGCGCCTTGACGTCACCGTCGGTGATCACCCCTTCGGTCACCACCTCCCGCCCTGCTCCAGCAGGCGGACGATGTCGACATTCCAAGGCCCGGTCGCCGGGTAGCGCCGATGGATCTCGACGAAGTTGACCCGCCCCTCGCTCCGCCCCCCACTTACCCACCGGTACCAGCGAGGTCGCAAACGCCGGATCCTGCCCCGCCTGTGCCATCCGGATAAAGACGATACCCTGGATGACCATGTGACCACGCTGGTGCACTGCTGCTGGCGGGAAAGCCAATCGTCACGCGGTCTGGCGGTGGCCCCCCGCGCCGTCGGGCTGCTGGATACCAAGGGCAAGCAGCAGATCGCCTAGGGGGCCACCCGGGTAAAGTCGATGGCGGGGCAGCTGGGCGCCACGCCCTTGGTCAGCGTCAGGGGCTGGGCACGATAGCTGAGCCGGTAGCGGCCCGGTTGGGACAGATCGTAGGCCTGCGCCAGGTCCGCATCGGCCTGGCTCTGCTCCCCCGCCCCCAGGTGCAGGAAGTCGCCGTCCCCGGGGGTACCTCGCTTGGCAAGCGGCCCTCGATAGTCCAGCGGCTGCCCATCGCGGGTCAGGTCGATGGCATCGGCAAACCACCCCTCGAAGGGGGTGAACCAGGTCAATACCTCGAGGGGCGTCTCCCCCCGGTTGGTCAGGGTCATCACCAGGGGCAGGGGTTCGTTCACCCCGCTCTCTGCGCTGACCGACAGCTCGCACTGCAAGGGCGCCAGTGCCAAGGTGGTGAGCAAGAGTGTCATCATGGTGCCTCCGTCAAAAAAGGGGCCATTCGGCCCCTGTTTGCAACTCAATTTTCGCTCGGGGTATTCTCGGCGAAATATTCATGGTTGTCGGCATTGTTCAGGGCCTTCTGGGGATCCGTGCTCGCCAGATTGCGCGCATTGGCCTGACCGTATCCCAGATCGTCGGTGCCCGCCACCACGTTGAAGTGGCTCAGCTCGTGGACAATGGTGCCGGCGCGGGAATCGGTCCCGGTGACCGGCGCTGTCCAGAAGCTCTTGCACAGATAGACCTTGTAGGGCTGGTCCGGATAGACATAGGCAAAGTAGCTCTGCTTGCAACCGCAGTCGAAGGTGAGCGGCTTGTTGTCGATGGCATCCTTGATCTTGCTGAAGTTGGTCTCGGCCTGGTTCCAGCGGGTGGCGTCATAGGCGCCAAACCAGCTGCGGTAGCGCTGTCCATTCGGCTTGTCCACCGCGAGGTAGCTGCTGGAGTTGTTGGCGATGCCACTCGCAGCATCGAGCGCCGCCAGGATGTCGCTCTTCTGGGTGTTGGTGCAACGGCCGCTGAAGCTGACCGAGGCGCTCACCGCCTGGGGCTCGGCCACCGCCGCCTTGGCCAGCACCCGATCGTCGCTCACCCCGTCCACCCAGAGGGTCACGGCATTGGACTCGCTCGCCTGGGCCTGTTTGGCCTTGGCCGCTTTCCCCTCCTGCGCCAAGGTCGGCAGCAGGTAACGGATGCTGTACTGGCCCTGGGCACTCATGTCGTAGAGACCGGAGACCTCCGCCTGCACTGTCAGGCTCTGGCCTGCCTTGAGCAGTTGGTAGTCCTTGTCACTCGGTGCGGCCCGCTTGATCAGGGCCCCTTCATAATCCACCGGCTGGCCGTCACGCTCCACCTGGAACAGGGGAGCATCCTCGCTGCCTGGCAGTTGCCATTTGAGCAGACGAACCGGCTTCTCCCCGGTGTTGGTCAGGGTCAGGTTGACGCGCACATCGTCTGTGCTGCCCTCCACCAGGGTGAGCCGGGCATCGAGTCCGGCGGCGCAGAGCGGGGACGCCAGCACGCCGGCCAGCAACAGGGCAATTGGAGTCGCTTTCATCATGTTTCCTCATTCATTGAGTGTCGCCTTGTCAGGCGGTCTGCTTCCTTTAAGGCCCTCTTTGGGGCCCATCCACCCTAGAGCAGAAGCACCACCCCACCATCCCTCCATATGGGGGACGCCCCCCATCAGAGGGGGAGTCCCTTGGCTACGACAAAGATTGCCCGCCCGGCCCGAGCGTGCAGGCAACCCCGTGGGGTGCATTTGCCATAAAAAAACCCGGCGCAGGGCCGGGTGACGGGATGAGAAGGCGGGATCAGGAGGACAGCAGCGCCAGGGCCGGCTGCGCGTTGCCCGGCATCAGCCGATAGGCCTTGTGGTGCTTGACCAGGGTGGTTTTCTTGTTGCCCTGGCTCAGCAGCAGGCCCCGGGCAAATGCCGCCTCGGCCAGTACCTGCTCGTCCCCGCGCACATAGAGGGTGAGGGGCTTGACCAGCTCACCCCCCTCGATATGGCCCTGATACTCGCTGGCCGAGATGATCAGGCTGGATTGCCCCTGGCTCAGCAGCCGCTGCCGGGTGTTCAGTTCGCTGTCGGTGAACACCAGCCAGCCCGCCCCCTCCAGCGCCAAAAGCAGATCGGCCAGGCGCGCCCCCAGCTGTACCGGCTCATGCATGGCACGCTCATACTGGCGCTGCACCCGCTCAAGCAGCCCCTTGAGATCGGCCCCCGCCCCCAGCGTCCGCCCCAGTTGCACCCAGGTCTTGAGATCCTCCATCACCAGCCGGGAGAAGCGTTTCTCCTTGAGAGAATCCGCCATCCAGGTACAGAGAAAGTGGCTCTCCTGGGCGGGGGTGCGCTTGCTCATTTTCTGGGCGGCGGTGCGCTCCAGCTCCGCCAGGCTCTGGCGGGCCATCTCGAGCAGGGCCTGATTGTAAGCAGGAAGGGTCATCTCGGATCCTCTGAAACGGGGCGGCCAAGGGGCCGCGTCATCGACAGCACAAAGGCGCCAGTGGCGCCTTTGGAAAGTAAACGCCCCTCCCCGACCGGGAGGGTGCGACGTTGCCTTATTTCGGCTGACGGGGCTTCTTGGCCGCCGCCAGACGCTTGAGGCGCTGACCTTGCAGTTTCGCCTCGGCCATGGCCTGGGCGGCGGCATTGTCTTCACGCTGCGGGCGTTTGCCGAAGCGGCGGCGCTCCTGCAACTGCTTGATGAGGTCGTCACGGCTGCTCACCTCGTAACCCGGCACCATGATGCGGCGGATCTTCTGGCCGATGAGGGCTTCGATCTCCAGCAGGGTGCGCTCCTCCTCGCGACTGACGAAGGAGATGGCCATGCCGCTCTTGCCAGCGCGACCGGTTCGGCCGATACGGTGCACGTAATCTTCCGCGAGGAACGGCAGATCATAGTTGACCACGTATTCCAGGCTCGGAATGTCCAGGCCGCGGGCGGCCACCTCGGTGGCCACCAGCACCCGCAGCTTGCCTTCGGTGAATTCACGCAAGGCGCGGCGACGGCTCCCCTGGGCCTTGTCACCGTGCACCACGGCAGACTTGATGCCGTCGAGGTTGAGCTCCTCCACCAGTTCATCGCAGCTCTCGCGGGTGCTGGCAAACACCAGCACCTGCTGCCAGTTCTGCTTGCCGATAAGCTCGGAGAGCAGCTCGCGCTTGCGCTTCTGTTCCACCGGATAAACGGTGTGGCTCACGGTGTCGGCAGTGGAGTTCTGCTTGTCGACGGCCACCACCTGGGGTTTGTCCAGCATGAGGTTGGCCAGCTTTTTCACCGCCTCGGAGAAGGTGGCGGAGAAGAGCAGGTTCTGGCGGGTCTTGTTGACCGCCTGCAGGATCTGCTGCACATCGGCGCTAAAGCCCATGTCGAGGATGCGATCCGCCTCGTCCAGCACCAGGGTCTCGACCCCGGAGAGGCTCAGGTTGCAGGCGGTGAGGTGCTCGAGCAGACGGCCAGGGGTGGCCACTATGATGTGTGCGCCCGCTTTGAGCTTCTTGGCCTGCACATCCTGTTTGCCGCCACCCACGATGGTGAGGGTAGTGATATCAAGATACTTGGCGAAATCGTTGATATTGCTCGCCACCTGGGCCGCCAGCTCGCGGGTCGGGGTCAGGATCAGCACGCGGGCATTGGAAGGCTGCACCGGCGCCGGGTTGTCTACCAGGCGTTGCAGGATGGGCAACGCAAAGGCGGCTGTCTTGCCGGTACCGGTCTGGGCACTGGCCAGCACATCGCGGCCACGGCGAATGGCCGGGATGGCCTGGCTCTGCACAGGGGTCATCTCCTGATAACCGCAATCTGAGATGGCGCGCAAAATCTCGGGGGCAAAATCGAACGATTCAAATCTCATGTTGGGTTCCTGTGTTCCAGCGGAGCTGTAGTTGGCGTGGGTGGCCTGGGCCGGCGTGTGGCCTGGCATCGGCGAGGCGTGGAGCCAAGGACGGCTGGGTCTGACATCAGATCAGAAGATGAGCCGGAAAATGGCGGGCGCGAAGTGTAACAGATAGGCGACAGGAATGCCGCCTCAAATGGCCTGTATTTTTCCGGGAGCTGCGCCCGCCAGACGCGGCAGCAGGCGCAGCCCGGGCAGTGAGATCAGCGCACCCGCTTGCTCGGACGCTTGAGCAGCCGCATGCCGATGGCCGCCACCGCGATGACGAACAACCCGAAAGAGGTGACAAGCAGGCACTTGGTCAGCAGCTCCTGATGATGGGCAAAGACCGGGGTCGCCATCACCATCTTGCCCACCATGCTCAATACCAGGGACCAGAGGAAGGCGCTGGCAAAACTCGCCACGGCCACCCGCAGCAGGTGCAGGCGGGAGACTCCCATCAACATGGGGGTCAACACTCTCACGAAGGGGATGAAACGGGACACGAACATGGCCCAGAAACCGTAACGATCCAGCAGTCGGGAGGCCCTGGGCAGGCTCCCTTCCGGGATCATTCGCTCCACATGGCCCATGAAACGGGTGCCATGCAGTGCCTGCCCCTGCCAGTAGGCGAGCACGCTCCCTATCCCGGCCGCGAGCGGCAGATAGAGCAAGGTCACCTCGGGCCCCAGCACCCCCATGCCCACCAGACCGCCCGCCAGCAGCACCAGGCTGTCACCGGGCAGGGGCAGAAAGACGAAGCTCGATTCAAGGAAGAGGATCACCACCAGACAGGTGACGAGCAGACCGATTGCCTGCATTTGTATAAGCTGATCAAAATCCTGATGCCATATGGCAAGCAGCATGTCCTGCATCTGGTGTGACTCCCATCAACGTAATGCGCATTCGTCATGATGACCCGAAGGCCCCGTCTGGTAATCCATCCCTGCTACCACCCCAATGTTCGTATGGGAGGCCTCTTATACACCCGGGGAACTGAACAATAAATTAATGTCTGTGATTTCTGTCCAGCGGTTCGCCCTTCTCGCGGCCCCCTGCCCCCGCCAAAGCAAGGGCAGCTTGGCCCATCAGGCCAATGCGCACGCCGCAAAACAGGACGGGTCGGCCCTTGCCAGGCTGCCAAGCCAGATGAAACCCGTTACAGTGTGAACATGCCCCGATGGACGGGGTACTCATGGAGCCAGGTATGGCAAGACAGCTCTCTTCTCACACACTTTCCTTGCTGGCGGTTATTGCCGGCGTCTCTGCCGGTCTTGTGACAAAGGCCCGTGCCAGCGACGAGAGCCTGGTTCAACAGCGCGCCAACGCCGTCGTCTCCCTGATGAGCTACGCCGTGGTGCCGGATATCACCGCCAGCAACCTGAATATCGGCAGCGGCACCAACGACACCTCCGCCCTCACCATCACCCAGCTCGGGGGTGGCGCCACCCTGAGCGAGGATGTTCCCCTCTATCTGGAGGGCACCCTGGGCTACAGCCGCTACGATCCCCAGTTCGTGTTCACCGATGGCAATGAGACCCGCACCATTCCCACCAAATGGAACAGCCTGAGCGCCACCGGCGGCATCGGCTGGGATGTCGGCGTCCACCGGGATCGCTTTGGTGGCAATCTGGTGCTGCGGCCCATCGCCAATGTCACCCTGGGCACGGTGGCCAGCGACCTTCGCATCGGGGCCGCCCTGCTCAAGCACAGGAGCGACAAGAATCTGGACTTCCTCGACGGCGGCACCCTCAATGTCTATGGCCTCGGCGGCTCATTGATGCTGGACTATGAACTCTTCTCCGCCGCCCAGGACATCGATGCCGAGCTGCGCTACTCCTACCAGCATCTGCAAAGCTTCACCGGCACCGCCGAGAGCGTCAGCGGTCAGGCCGATGCGGAAAACCTCGGGCTTTACCTGCGCCGCCGCGCCCCCCTGTGGCACTGGACCCTGCTGGACAGGCCCCTTCGCTACGTGCTGGAGGGCGCCAGAACCGAGTACCTGGGAGAGCAACGAGGGCTGCTCGGTTTCAACAGCCTCAACTCCCTGGGACTTGGCCTCGAACTCGACAGCAGCAAGTACGACATCTTCATCACCCGCACCCGGCTGGTGGCCCGCTATATGTTCAGCAACAGTACCAGCGGCTACTCCATCGGACTGGCGATGAGTTTCTAGTCTCCATTCAATCTCTCTCCCGCCATTGGCCTTCTCTGCCTGTACGCCATGGCGGATGCCCCTCTGGAGCCAAAATTGCGTGATGTACCGCCCAGTTGATAAAGATTGTTCTTCGTTCCTGCACACCACTCACTACAGTCATGCTTTGTCGCCCACTCAACTCCATCTGGCACCAGTGGGCCCCATGTTCATTGCCAGCCAACAGGACTGGCTAGTAGCGCCGGATATGGCTTCGACAGCCGAGGAGGAATGAGATGGATGTGACCAGTCTGCTGGCACTCTTGCTGACCAAACTCTGGTTTGTGCTCCCCTTGCTGTTGCTGGTCGCTATAGTCAAAAGCCCCTGGTTCAAAGGGATGGTCGGGGAGTGGTTTCTCAATCTCTGCCTCGGGCTCTTTCTCGACAAACGGGAATATCGCCTGCTCAAGGATGTGACCCTGCCGATTTCTCAGGGCACTACCCAGATAGATCATGTGATTGTTTCGCGGTTTGGCCTGTTCGTGATCGAAACAAAAAACATGAAAGGATGGATATTTGGCAATCCGGCCCATAAAAGCTGGACTCAGCAGATATATCGCCGCAAGCATCGTTTTCAAAACCCGCTGCATCAAAATCATCTGCACGTCATGACCCTGAAGGCCCTGTTGGGCCTAGCGGATCAGCAACTGCACTCAGTGATTTACTTTATTGGCGACTGTACTTTCAAGACGCCAATGCCGGACAACGTCATGAACCGTGGATTGATCCGATATATCAAGGGGAAGACCACACAGGTATTGACCCCTGCCGACATCATCCAGGTGGTCAAGACCATCCAGCAAACACGATTGACTCCCAACTGGCAGACCCACAGACAACATGTTGCACAACTAAAGGCGCGCCACCTGGCGCCCTCACAAAAATCGCCCTCTGCTACCCTTCTGGCTGACAACACGACTGCCTCCTCTCGCATCCTGCCTGCTCCCACGGAGCAGAGTCCTGCATGCCCCCGATGTGGCAACCCTATGGTATTGCGTACCGCCAGCCGAGGGGAGCATAAAGGCACCCAGTTTTGGGGATGCAGCGGATATCCAAAATGCAGGGGGATGACATCATTCAAAATTACACGCTAGAAAAATAACCGCGGTACAGACCTGGCAACCATGGGGCCATAATCACAAACCCAGATAACCTCTATTCAAAGGAATTGATGAATGAGCATAAAAAAAATATCGGTAACAATGGTGATCGCCAGCATGAGTATATTGCTGACATCCTGCGCATCTGACCCGCAGCCAACATGGAGAAAAGAGGGCGTGTCACACGATGACTCTCTCACTGCATTGTCTCAATGCAAATATGAGATCCGTCTGAACAATATCTCTGATGAGGAAAAAAACGAAGTCATCACCGATTGTATGCAGGCCAAGGGGTATCGCTGGAGAGCCTATTAATGACTTCAGCCGGTTGTCATTAATCATGGCAACCGGCTGTTATATTTCTTACTAACCAAACGCCTTATCACTTAATTGTCGCCATCTTCCGTACGCAGGCCTGCTCCCTGTCATCCACCCGCTTGGCAAACCAGGCGGTGGTGAGGTTGCGGGTGATCTTGGGGCTCTTTAGCTGGATGCCGGGCAGCATGGCGCGGGGCTGCCGTGTCCCGGCCTGTTTGTCGGCCAGGGCGAAGACCCTGTGGTAGAGATCGCTTTTGGCAAAGTCGCTGCTGTCCCCGAGCTTCAGGCTCTGGTGAATGGCCTGCTTGCTCATGTTGACGCGGCTGGCGATGCTGTGGACCGCGAGTTCGGTCTTGCCGGGCAGATCCGAGTCGTAGCGGATGAGATCCCCGTCCAAGGCCAGGGGCTTGCCACTCACCCGGCTTACCGCCGCCTGGAAGGCCGCATTGCGGCTCGCGTACCAGCCCGCATTGAAGTCGGCGAAGCGATAGAGGGTATCCGGGTAGTCGGCGGGATAGCCGAAGATGTGTTTGGTGCCAAACCAGATGCCGCCCCGACGAGTGAACACCTCGTGGCGAATGGACTCCTTCACGGGATAGGGGTAGCCACGGGCGTTGGCTTCGGCAAAGGCGACGCTCACCTGCATGGGGCCGCCGGTGCGCACCGGGTTGAGGTTGTCAAAGAGCTGCTTGCCCATGGGGACGCTGCCTATCATGTCTTCGAAGATCTCGCTCATCTCCCGCTCGGTGCGAAGCTTGTCGATGCGCTCGGCATAGCTCTTGCCAGTGGGGGATTGGATGGAGAGGGCCGTGCGCACCATGAACTCGGGGATGAGCAGCTTGCCGGCCCGGGCATTGATCTCCTTCCAGGCAATCTTGTTGAGGTTGGGCACCACGGGGTCCGCCTGATAGGTCGCCTCCTGCTCCGCCACCGCTAGCACGCTGCAGACGTTGTGATCGCTCACCGTCAGCCCCTGAGTGGTGAGCGCCGTCACCACGTCATTGGCCCAGCCCGGCTTGTCCACCACGTTGCGCGGCAGGAAGCGCACGATACGGCTCTTCATGTCGGCCGGTTTTTGCGGCTGCATCGCCTTGGGAATGGGGCGCCCCGCCGGCGTCGCCGGGCTGGTCGGGGCGGGAGGCTCGCTGGCACAACCCGACAGCAGGGCAAGGGAAAGCAGTGACAGCCAGCGCCAATGGGCATCAAACAAGGAGTGAGAGGGGATCATGAAGGCTTCCTGAAGAGAGGGACCTGCCCCTCATCGCGAATGAGAGGGCTCGAATGCATGGAGGCGGACATTGTAGGGAACAAGTCTGACAAGATGAAGGCGGATGAACCTGCTGGCCCGCTGGCTGCGGCATCCCCTGGCGTCATCACGCCAGCTCCACCCGGTTGCGTCCCAGGTGCTTGGCCTGATAGAGGGCGAGATCGGTGCGCTGGAGCAGGGCATCCACCCCCTCCCCGCTCTGGCTGATACCCAGGGCAAGGCTCACGGTGAATCTTACCCCGTCACCTGAGACCAGTTCTTCGGTCGCGCACCTTATCTGCTCCGCCAGCGCACGGGCCTTGTCACCCGTCATGCCGGGCAGCCAGATGGCAAACTCCTCTCCCCCAAGGCGTGCCACCACCCCATCCAATGGGCAGAGCTGGCGCAGCAGGGTGCTGAATTCACGCAGTACATTGTCGCCAATCGCGTGGCCATAGCGATCGTTGATCAGCTTGAAGTGATCGAGATCCAGCAGCAGGAGCGGCGTCCCCTCCTCTCCGTGCGCCTCCAGCACGGCGCGAAACGCGCGGCGATTGGAGAGCCCGGTCAGCTCGTCTGACATGGCGAGAGAGGAGAGCCGCATCTGGGTGCCATACATCTGCTGCACCATCAGCAGCACACCCCAGGCCGAGGCCAGCATGCCGATCGTGCGCAGGCTGTCTTCCACCGTGGAGAGCCACCAGGGCTGGAAATAGGCCTCATCCATCAGATCGATGACGCCGGAAACGAGCCAGAGGGTCAGCCCGCCGGTGAGGGAGAGATAGGTTCTCAAGGTGATCTGGGCACACTGCACCACCCAGAACATGAACAGCAGGGTCAGCACGTTGAGCGCTTCGGCCAGAGCCCCGACGGTATAGAGGTTGTGCTCTGCCAGGGGATCAAAGCTGACCCCGGCCAGGATCCCCGTCAGCAGCAGCAGACAGGGCAGGCTCACCAGCGCGAGACGACGGCAGGGAGGAAGCGAGAAGAACCGGGCGGGGTGAACGGATAACCTGAGGGGAGTCTTCATCATGTTTTGGGCTCCAAGCGCGCATGTCTTCTATCCCGAATGGCAGCCGTTGGCTGCCATCGCCAGCGAACCCCGACGGCATTCCTGGTGGCAAATCACTGATATTGTGGGCCGATTTTTCCATAAAAAACAATCCCCTCACCATATGGGTCAGGGGATTGTTGCAACGGGGACGGCGCGATCTGCCGTGACATCGGGGTGGGCGGCCCTTCCCTGCTCGCCCTCACGGCAAACGGGCAGTGCCGCCTCAGGCGCTCTGGCGCAGGGCCTGATGCTGGGCGGCGCCGTTGATCACCGCCTGCAGGGAGGCGTTGACCACGTCGCGACCGACGGCGACGCCACACATCCGGGTGCCCTCGACGCTCAGCAGCACATAGGCGGCGGCGCGGGATTCGGTGCCGGCGGTGAGCGCATGCTCGGAGTAATCCAGCACATCGATGTGCATGCCGGTCTGACGCTGCCAGCCGTTGACCAGGGCGGTGATGGCGCCCTCCCCTTCACCGCACAGTTGCAGGGTGCCGTGGGGGGTCTGCAACTCCAGGCGCAGGCTCTCCTGACTGTCATGACCGAGCTGGAAGCGCCCGATGCGATAGCCGTGGGCAGGCTCGAGATAGTGCTGCTCGAACAGGGTACGGATCTGCTCCGGGCTGATTTCGCTGCTGCTCGCCTCAGCCTCGGCCTGCACCCGGCGGCTGAAGTCGATTTGCAGCCAGCGCGGCAGTTGCAGACCGAGGTCACGCTCCAGCAGATAGGTCACCCCTCCCTTGCCGGACTGGCTGTTGATGCGGATCACCGCCTCGTAGCTGCGACCGAGATCGGCAGGATCGATGGGCAGGTAAGCCACGTCCCAGTAGTGATCCGGTTTTTCTGCCGCGAGAGACTTGCGGATGGCATCCTGGTGGCTGCCGGAAAACGCCGTGTAGACCAGCTCGCCGGCATAGGGGTGGCGCGGGTGCAGGGCAATCTGGGTGCAGGCCCCCACGGTGGCGACGATGGCATCCATGTCGGACAGGTCCAGCTCGGGGTCAATCCCCTGGCTGTAGAGGTTCATGGCCATGGTGACGATGTCCATGTTGCCGGTACGCTCCCCGTTGCCGAGCAGGGTGCCCTCGATGCGATCCGCCCCCGCCAGCACCGCCAGCTCGGCGGCGGCCACCCCGCAGCCTCTGTCGTTGTGGGTGTGGATGGAGATGCTCACCTCGGATCGCGCCTTCAAATTGCGGCAGAACCACTCCACCTGATCCGCAAACACGTTGGGGGTGCTCACCTCCACCGTGGCGGGGAGGTTCAGGATCATCGGGCGGGCAGCGGCGCGCCACTCGTCGATGACGGCGTCACACACCTCGACGGCGAACTCCACCTCGGTGCTGCTGAAGCTCTCCGGAGAATACTGGAAACTCCACTCGGTGCCCGGATTGCGGGCCGCATACTCCCGCACCCAGCGCGCCCCCTGCACGGCGATGGCCTTGACCCCGTCCTTGCCTGAGTTGAACACATAGTTGCGCTGGGTCGGGTTGACCGAGTTGTAGACGTGAACGATGGCCCGCTTCGCCCCCTTGAGCGCCTCGAAGGTGCGGGCGATCAGATCTTCGCGTGCCTGCACCAGCACCTGGATGGTGACGTCATCGGGGATGAGGTTGCGCTCGATGAGTTCGCGCACAAAATCGAAGTCGGGCTGGGAGGCCGCCGGGAAGCCCACCTCGATGTGCTTGAAACCGATGTGGGTCATCAGCGCCCACATTTGCAGCTTCTGGGCCACCGTCATGGGCTCGACCAGCGCCTGGTTGCCATCGCGCAGGTCCACGGCGCACCAGAGCGGTGCCCGCTCCAGTACCCGGTTGGGCCACTGGCGATCCGCCAGGTTGATCACGGGGGCACGGCGGTATTTGCGATGATCGAAGCTCATATTCAGATTCCCTTGACGGATGGGCGAGGCGCCGGACGACCGGGCCGACAGGCGGGTGGGGCAAGGAGGGGAAGCGGGTTGGTGCGGTAACACCGTCCCTGACGAGTCGCGCGGCGGTAACCCCGCGACCGGTTTTCCTGCGGCCCCCGTCGGTCACCGGGGCCGGCCACGGCAGCCGGATCGGGCTGCGGGCGCTGATCCTCTCGCACGCCACCTTTTGGTGTGTCGGCGCAGACGACCTTGTTTGTATGAGCACCCAGTATAGGGAGGTTGTGGGGGCGAGAGATTGCGAAGATTGCACCCCATCATGCCAATTCAGCAATATTGATGCAGTGAAAGTTCATTCATGGGGTGAGTATCACCACCCATGATGCATTATCCGCCATCTCACCCATCTTCCTTGAAGGCGTTTCCCCGGAAGTGGCAGGGCGCAGGCAATAAAAAACCCCGCCATTGCTGGCGGGGTTTGCGTGCATCGAGCGGGCAGCGTGCTGCCGGAGCTCTTAGCGGTTGTTCACCTTCTCGTGCAGCTCCTGCACCGAATTCACATTGGCGGTGGCATCGACACTGATGGCCATGCAGGTGGCGAAGGCCGCGTGCAGCGTGGTGGTGTAGGCCACCTTGTGCTGCAGGGCGCCACGGCGCAGCTGCTTGGAGTCCTCGATGGCCTGACGACCCTCGGCGGTGTTGACGATGTAGGTGTACTCGCCATTCTTGATGCGATCCAGAATGTGCGGACGCCCCTCGTGCACCTTGTTGACCAGACGCGGGTTGATGCTCGCCTCGCCCAAGGTCACGGCGGTGCCGTGGGTGGCGTCGAGGTCATAGCCCAGTTCCAGCAGCTTGGCGGCCAGGTTCACCACCCGCTCCTTGTCGCCGTGACGCACGGACAAGAGGGCGCGACCTTCGCTCGGTACCTGGTGACCGGCACCCAGCTGCGCCTTGGCATAGGCCTCGGCGAAGCTGCTGCCCACTCCCATGACTTCACCGGTGGAGCGCATTTCCGGCCCCAGCAGCGGGTCCACACCCGGGAACTTGGCGAACGGCAGTACCACTTCCTTCACCGAGTAGTAGGGCGGGATGATCTCGGTGGTGAAGCCCTGTTCTTTCAGGCTCTGACCGGCCATGACGCGGGCGGCGATCTTCGCCAGCGGGGCACCGGTGGCCTTGGAGACAAACGGCACGGTACGGGCGGCACGGGGGTTCACCTCGATGAGGTAAATCTCGTTGTCTTTCACCGCGAACTGCACGTTCATCAGACCGACCACGCCGAGTTCCAGCGCCAGCTTGCGTACCTGCTCGCGCATCTCGTCCTGGATGGCCTTGGACAGGGTGTAGGGCGGCAGGGAGCAGGCGGAGTCACCGGAGTGGATACCGGCCTGTTCGATGTGCTCCATGATGCCGCCGATGACCACGTCAACACCGTCGCAGATGGCGTCCACGTCCACCTCGGTGGCGTCGTCCAGGAAGCGGTCCAGCAGCACCGGAGACTCGTTGGAGACGCTCACTGCCTCGGCGAAGTAGCGGCGCAGGTCCTGCTCGTCATAGACGATTTCCATGGCGCGGCCACCCAGCACGTAGGAGGGACGAACCACCAGCGGGTAGGTGATGCGCGTGGCCAGTTGCACGGCCTGCTCCAGGGCGGTGACGGTGCCGTTTTCCGGCTGCTTGAGCCCCAGGCGCTCGACGGCGGACTGGAAGCGCTCGCGATCTTCCGCGCGGTCGATGGCATCCGGGCTGGTCCCGATGACCGGCACGCCGTTGGCTTCCAATGCCCGCGCCAGTTTCAGCGGAGTCTGGCCGCCGTACTGGACGATGACGCCCTTGGGCTGCTCGACCCGCACGATTTCCAGCACGTCTTCCAGGGTGACTGGCTCGAAGTAGAGACGGTCGGAAGTGTCGTAGTCGGTGGAGACGGTTTCCGGGTTGCAGTTGACCATGATGGTCTCGTAACCGTCTTCGCGCAGGGCCAGCGCCGCGTGTACGCAGCAGTAGTCGAACTCGATGCCCTGACCGATACGGTTCGGGCCGCCACCGATGACCATGATCTTGTCGCGGTTGGTGGGGTTGGCCTCGCACTCCTCGTCATAGCTGGAGTACATGTAGGCGGTGTTGGTGGCGAACTCGGCCGCGCAGGTATCGACCCGCTTGTAGACCGGGAAGATGTTGTGGCGGGCACGCAATTTACGCACTTCACCTTCGGCCACGCCGAGGATCTTGGCCAGACGGGCGTCGGCAAAGCCTTTGCGCTTGAGGGCGCGCAGGAAGTCGGCGTCAAGACCGGCCATGCCGCGCTCTTTCACCTGCTCTTCGAGCTTGACCAGCTCTTCAATCTGCACCAGGAACCAGGGGTCAATCTTGGTCAGCTTGAACACGCCGTCCATGGAGAGGCCGGCGCGGAAGGCGTCGGCGATGTAGAAGATGCGCTCGGCACCGGCATCCTGCAGCTCGTGACGGATGCGGGTCAGGGAGTCGGGGGCGTTCAGGTCAACCATGGGGTCGAAGCCGGTCTTGCCGGTCTCGAGACCACGCAGGGCCTTGTGCAGGGACTCCTGGAAGTTGCGGCCGATGGCCATCACTTCACCCACGGACTTCATCTGGGTGGTCAGACGGTCGTTGGCGCCGGCAAACTTCTCGAAGTTGAAGCGCGGTACCTTGGTGACCACGTAGTCGATGGCCGGCTCGAAGGAGGCCGGAGTGCGACCACCGGTGATGTCGTTCATCAGCTCGTCCAGGGTGTAACCGATGGCGAGCTTGGCGGCGATCTTGGCGATGGGGAAGCCGGTCGCCTTGGAGGCCAGCGCAGAGGAGCGCGACACCCGCGGGTTCATCTCGATGATGACCATGCGGCCGTCTTTGGGGTTGATGCCGAACTGGACGTTGGAACCGCCGGTCTCGACGCCGATCTCGCGCAGCACCGCCATGGAGGCGTTGCGCATGATCTGGTACTCCTTGTCGGTCAGCGTCTGGGCTGGCGCGACCGTGATGGAGTCACCGGTGTGGATGCCCATGGGGTCGAAGTTCTCGATGGCGCAGACGATGATGCAGTTGTCGTTGCGATCCCGCACCACTTCCATCTCGTACTCTTTCCAGCCGATGAGCGACTCGTCGATGAGCAGCTCCTTGGTCGGGGAGAGATCCAGACCGCGCTCGCAGATCTCCACGAACTCTTCGGTGTTGTAGGCGATGCCGCCGCCCGAGCCACCCATGGTAAAGGAAGGACGGATGATGCAGGGGAAGCCGACCATCTGCTGCACGCCCCAGGCCTCTTCCATGTTGTGGGCGATGCCGGCGCGCGGGCACTCCAGGCCAATGCTGCGCATCGCCTTGTCAAAGCGGGAGCGATCCTCGGCCTTGTCGATGGCGTCGGCGGTGGCGCCGATCATCTCGACACCGAACTCCTTGAGCACGCCATGCTGCTCCAGCGCCAGGGCGCAGTTCAGCGCAGTCTGACCACCCATGGTGGGCAGGATGGCGTCCGGGCGCTCTTTCTTGATGATCTCGCGCACCACTTCCCAGGTGATGGGCTCGATGTAGGTGGCGTCGGCCATCTCCGGGTCGGTCATGATGGTGGCCGGGTTGGAGTTCACCAGGATGACGCGGTAGCCCTCTTCTTTCAGGGCCTTGCACGCCTGGGCGCCGGAGTAGTCGAATTCGCAGGCCTGGCCGATGACGATGGGGCCGGCGCCGAGGATCAGGATGCTCTGTAGGTCGTTACGTTTTGGCATGGCTCTCTTTATCCTCTTAGGCGCGATACTGCTTAATCAATTCAATAAAGTGGTCGAACAGACCGGCACAATCGTGCGGGCCCGGGCTCGCTTCGGGGTGACCCTGGAAGCTGAAGGCCGGACGGTCGGTGCGATGGATGCCCTGGAGCGACCCATCGAACAGGGAGACGTGGGTGGCACGCAGGCACTCGGGCAGGGTCTGCTCGTCCACCGCAAAGCCGTGGTTCTGGGCGGTGATCATCACGGTGTTGTCGTCCAGACTCTTCACCGGGTGATTGGCACCGTGGTGGCCGAACTTCATCTTGATGGTCTTGGCGCCGGAGGCCAGGCCCAGCAACTGGTGGCCCAGGCAGATACCGAACACAGGGGTGCTGGTATCAAGGAAAGCCTTGATAGCTTCGATGGCGTAGTCGCACGGCTCGGGGTCGCCGGGGCCGTTGGAGAGGAAGATGCCATCCGGGTTCATCGCCAGTACCTCGGCGGCCGGGGTCTTGGCCGGCACCACGGTCAGGCGGCAGCCACGGTCCACCAGCATGCGCAGGATGTTGCGCTTCACGCCGAAGTCGTAGGCCACCACGTGGTATTTCAGCTCATCGGCCGCCGGGGTGACGTGACCCTTGCCGAGCTGCCAGCTGCCTTCAGTCCAGCTGTAGGATTCGCTCACGGTCACTTCCTTGGCCAGGTCCATCCCCTTCAAACCGGGGAAGGCGCGGGCCTGTTCGAGGGCATGGGCTTCATCGAGCTGCTTGCCGGCCAGGATGCAACCGGCCTGGGCGCCTTTTTCACGCAGGATGCGGGTCAGCTTGCGGGTGTCGATGTCGGCGATGCCAACGATGTTGTGGGACTTGAGGTAATCGGAGAGGGATTGCTGATTGCGGAAGTTGGAGGCCAGTATCGGAAGGTCCCGGATGATGAGGCCCTGAGCATGGACCTGACTGGACTCTTCATCTTCGCTGTTGGTGCCGGTGTTGCCTATATGGGGGTAAGTGAGGGTAACGATCTGACGGGAATAGGAGGGATCTGTGAGGATTTCCTGATAACCCGTCATCGACGTGTTGAAAACCACTTCACCAACGGAACATCCCTCGGCGCCTATCGACACGCCTTTGAACACAGTTCCATCTTCCAGCACTAGCAATGCAGTGTGATTCAAGACAACCTCCAGTTATTTAGCTTTAAATTCAGCAATTTACCTGGGTGTTGCGGGCTCGGTTCCGGTCTTTGACAGGACTCGAACCCGGCAGATTTCTGGCAAATTGGGCGCATTCTACTTAAAAACGATCTCATTTCAACGTCTTTTCTCGTTTGAAATGCATCTAAATTCAATAAACAAGCAACATTACCCATTATCTATGCACTCACTCGCTTTGCAACCCCCTCTTCAAAAAGAAAAGCCAAACACAGACCACAAAGCGGCGCCCGATGCCACGCAACGTACAAAAAACCAAATTTACCACTTAATAAACAGCAAGATAGAAAATTAAAAAATAAACAACACAACAGCAAAAACACCATTTGAAGCCAGAAAAGTGAACGCCAAGAATGGAAAACGTTTTTCTTGGATTGCATTTTTAGTCTATTTCACATCAAGGCGAAATGCCCCCCGCAGGGGAATATTGAGACCCAAACCCGTTACCCCTTGATGACATTTTTGTCGTAAGAGGGTGGCAGGCTTGTAAGAATGGCAGGATTTAGCGAGGTTCACTCAAAAAGTGATGATTAAGGCTCATTTCTACAAAAAAGTGACAAAAAACCCCGGCGGACCGGGGTTTGGCAACCAGTACGGGAGTCTGCACTCCCCCTGAAGACGGTTTATTTCAGACCGAGCACATCCTGCATGTCATAGAGACCGGCCCCTTGCTGGCCGAGCCACTTGCCCGCCCGCACTGC
The DNA here is from genome assembly GCF_040908105.1 of Aeromonas sp. R7-2. Lineage (NCBI taxonomy): Bacteria > Pseudomonadati > Pseudomonadota > Gammaproteobacteria > Aeromonadales > Aeromonadaceae > Aeromonas > Aeromonas sp. R7-2. Next base: position 37,543 of record NZ_JBFODC010000021.1, read on the forward strand.
ACCGTTGGCGAAGGTCAGACGGCTGGAAGCCTTGTGGCTGATCTCGACCCGCTCGCCGATGTCGGCGAACATGACGGTGTGCTCCCCCACCAGATCTCCGGCGCGGATGGTGGCAAAGCCGATGGTGTTGCGATCCCGTTCACCGGTGATCCCCTCACGGCCATAGACGGCGCACTCTTTGAGATCCCGGCCCAGGGTTTTCGCCACCACTTCCCCCATGGAGAGCGCAGTGCCGGACGGAGCATCCACCTTGTGTCTGTGGTGCCCCTCGATGATCTCGATGTCGGTGTACTCCCCCATCACCCTGGCCGCCTGCTCCAGCAGCTTGAACACCAGGTTGACCCCGACCGAGTAGTTGGAGGCGAAGACGATGCCGATCTGCTTGCCCGCCTCGTGCAGGGCCGCCTTGCCCGCCTCGTCAAAGCCGGTGGTGCCGATCACCATCTGCTTGCCATGCGCCAGTGCAAAGGCGAGGTTCGCCAGGGTCACCTCGGGGCGGGTGAAGTCGATGATGAGATCGAACTCGTCCTTCACCTTCTCCAGACTGTCGCTGATGATGACGCCAAGGCGCCCCAGGCCGTTGAGTTCACCCGCATCCAGACCTATCACGGCAGAGCCCGGTCGTTCCAGCGCCGCTCCCACCACCACGCCCTCGGCGTTGGCGATAGCCTCCAGCAGCACCTTGCCCATACGACCATTACAGCCCATCACGGCCACACGGATCGGATTGTCCATCTCCACCCTCTCATCTCTTTATTATGGAAAGAGACCGTTTTACCAGCCCGCGTCCCCTTTGAAAAGCCCGATCTGGCCCGCCAAACCACCCCGACATTTAAACGATAAATTCATTAAAAACAGAATAAATAACGGAATTACCAGACAAGTCAGAATCACGAAGTAAAAAGCCCTATCCATCTGGACGGCTATCTTGACCCGGGCGGGCCGACTCACTACTGTTGGCCCCCCATGGTGGCAGGATGCCCGCCCTGTGCCCGCCTTGGAGGCGCCACAGGCAACGACAGGAGGTCATTGTTCAAGTTTCGAGGAACACATGATCCAGACCCAACCCCGTGCCAGAGCCCTGCTGCCCCTTCTGGTCTTTCTTGCCCTCTTCATCGGTACCGGTACCTGGCTGACCCTGCAGGGGGTCGAGTTCGCCTTCTACCAGCTCCCCGCCCCCGTTGCCGCCCTGCCCGCCGTCATGCTGGCCCTGCTGATGGGACGCGAGGGGTTCAACAAGAACCTCGAGACCTTCTTCAAGGGGGTGGGCGAGAGCAACATCATGGCCATGTGCCTCATCTATTTGCTGGCGGGCGCCTTCGCCACCGTGGCCAAGGCCACCGGCGGGGTGGATGCCACGGTCGCCCTCGGCCTCTCCCTCATTCCGGGCTGGTGCCTGCTGCCGGGGCTCTTCCTCATCTCTGCCTTCATTGCCACCGCCATGGGTACCTCCATGGGCACCATCGGCGCCGTGGCACCGGTGGCGCTGGGCGTCGCCCAGGCCGCCGGCATCGATCCGATGCTGATGGCGGGGACCATCCTCTCCGGCGCCATGTTCGGGGACAACCTCTCCATCATCTCAGACACCACCATCGCCGCCACCCGCAGCCAGGGCTGCGAGATGAAGGACAAGTTTCGCGAGAACATCAAGATTGCCGCCCCCGCCGCCGTGCTGGTGATCCTGCTCTATCTGGTGCTGGGCTCCACCGGTGAAGCGCCGGCCCCCACCGCCGGGGCGGACTTGCTCAAGGTCGCCCCCTATCTGCTGATCCTGGTGCTTGCCCTCTCTGGCATGAACGTCTTCATGGTACTGGGGCTCGGCATCCTGGCGGCCGGTGGCGTGGGGCTGCTTGGCAGCTACTCTCTCGGCCAGTTCAGCAAGGACATCTATCAGGGCTTTACCAGCATGCAGGAGATCTTCCTGCTCTCCATGCTCATCGGCGGTCTGGGTGCCCTGATGGAACGCCAAGGGGGGCTCGCATGGATAAGTGAGCGCATCGCCGCCCTGATTGCCCGCTTCACCCGCCACCACGATGGCGAGCAGAACGAAAAGGCGGCCGAGCTCGGCATCGCCGGCGTGGTGAGCCTCACCAACCTGTGCACCGCCAACAACACTGTCGCCATCATAGTCGCGAGCAAGGTGGCCAGGGATCTGGCGGATCATCACGGTGTCACCCCGCGCCGCGCCGCCTCCATGCTGGACATCTTCTCCTGCGTGGTACAGGGGCTGATCCCCTGGGGCGCCCAGGCGCTGCTGCTGGGTTCCATCTTCGCCCTCTCGCCGATCCTGGTCGTGAGCATGAGCTTCTACCCCATGGCGCTGGCACTGGCCGCCATCGTGGCCGTCTTCCTCAAGCACCAGATGGGCGCAGTGGCTCCCGCCCCCCACCGTTCCTGACACCCGACCTCAGGGGCCGCCCGGCTGGCGGCCCCGCCATCGGCTTTTCATCCCGTCGGCCCCTTGCTAAGGTAGCGCCAGCCCACCTTTGCCCAGGAGTCCCCATGCCGGATACCCAACCCGAACGCCAGAACCTGCGCCAGCTCATTCGCCAGCGCAGAAAAAGCCTGAGCCAGGCCGAGCAGCAGGCGGCGGCCCAACAGCTGGTCGAACGCTTCCAGGAACACCCCGGCATCCTCGCGGCCAGGCGCATCGCCCTCTATCTGGCCAACGACGGGGAGCTCGATCCCCTGCCCGCCATCCACTGGCTGTGGGCCCTGCAAAAGGAGGTCTACCTGCCGGTGCTACACCCCTTCACCCCGGGTCACCTGCTCTTCTTGCGCTACACCGCCACCACCCCCATGACCCGCAACCGCTACGGCATCGCCGAGCCCGAGCTCGACGTGCAGCAGGTGCTGCCCCACAGCATGCTGGACATCATCTGCACCCCGCTGGTGGCCTTCGATGAGGCTGGCAACCGCCTCGGCATGGGGGGCGGCTACTACGATCGCACCCTCGCCTGCTGGCACGAGCACCAGCTCGGCCCAAGACCCCTGGGGCTCGCCCACGACTGCCAGCAGGTGGATGCCGTCCCCCGGGAGCAGTGGGACGTGCCGCTCCCCCAGATCATCACCCCCAGCCGCAGCTGGCACTTTGCCTGATCAGGCGGGGGCGCCCCCTTCGGTTCAATAAACAGGCAAACGATTTACATCTTGGGGATTTTTGCGCCGGAACGTGAGCACCATGGTCGCTCTGGGGGGGATGCTTGGATATAATGCGCCCGCTTTTTCCATAAGGATCCATCATGACTCAAGATGAAATGAAGAAGGCGGCCGGTTGGGCTGCGCTCAAATACGTGGTACCCGGCACCATCGTCGGGGTGGGCACCGGCTCTACCGTCAATCACTTCATCGACGCACTGGCGACCATGAAAGACCAGATCAAGGGCGCGGTGTCGAGCTCCATCGCCTCCACCGAACGCCTCAAGGGTCTCGGCATCCCGGTGTTTGACCTCAACGACATCGATGCCCTCTCCGTCTACGTGGATGGTGCCGACGAGATCAACGCCAGCCGCGACATGATCAAGGGGGGCGGCGCCGCCCTGACCCGCGAGAAGATCGTCGCCGCCGTGGCCGACCAGTTCATCTGCATCATCGACAACACCAAGACCGTCGACGTGCTGGGCACCTTCCCCCTGCCGGTGGAAGTGATCCCCATGGCCCGCGAATACGTGGCCCGCGAGATCCGCGCCCTTGGCGGCAACCCGGTGTGGCGTGAAGGGGTGGTGACCGACAACGGCAACATCATCCTGGACGTCAAGGGCATGGTCATCACCGATGCCAAGGCTCTGGAAACCCGCCTCAACAGCATCGTGGGCGTGGTCACCAACGGCCTGTTCGCCCACCGTGGCGCCGACGTTGTGCTGATCGGCACCCCCGAGGGTGTGATCACCAACTAAGGCCCGCTCCCCGGACCTCTCCCTCCGGGCAAGCCCCCGCCCGGGTCAGTCAATCTGACTGCCCCAAATGGACAACGGCGCCTCATGGCGCCGTTTCTGGTTATCCCTCAATGGGTTGTAGCAGCACATCTGCAACAATCGTTGATAACTTCAAAGAATTTGACTTTCGTCACAAATATTCCCTCTCCCAAACGTTTTTGCTACTTTACGGTTTTCTTCACACTGCAAGCCTGAACGCATTTTTCAAAACAATAGAGGGAACGTCATGACAGCCAAGTTTTCGCTGGACAAGGATAAGATCAAGGTACTGCTGCTGGAGGGAGTCCATCCCAACACGGTGGAGACCTTTCGGGCAGCCGGCTACACCAATGTGGAATATCTGAAGACGTCCCTGTCGGAAGAGGAGTTGATCGAGCGCATTCGTGACGTGCATTTCGTGGGCCTGCGTTCACGCACCCAGATCACCGACAAGGTGCTGGATGCCGCCACCAAGCTGGTGGCCATCGGCTGCTTCTGCATCGGCACCAACCAGGTCTCCCTCGACGCCGCCCACGTGCGCGGCATCCCCGTCTTCAACGCCCCCTTCTCCAACACCCGCTCCGTGGCCGAACTGGTACTGGGGGAGATCCTGCTGCTGCTGCGCGGCATTCCCGAGAAGAACGCCAAGTGCCATCGCGGCGTTTGGGAGAAGCTGGCCAACCGCAGCGTCGAAGCCCGCGGCAAGAAGCTCGGCATCATCGGCTACGGCCACATCGGCACCCAGCTTGGCATCATCGCCGAGATGATCGGCATGAAGGTCTATTACTACGACATCGAGAACAAGCTCTCCCTTGGCAACGCCATCCAGGTGCCGAACCTGGTGGAACTGCTCAACATGTCTGACGTCATCAGCCTGCACGTACCGGAAACCGCCTCCACCAAGGATCTCATCGGTGCAGAGCAACTTCGCATGATGAAACCGGGCGCCATCTTCATCAACGCCTCCCGCGGCACCGTGGTGGACATCGACGCCCTGGCCGACGTCATCAAGAGCGGCCACCTCTCCGGCGCCGCCATCGACGTCTTCCCGGTGGAGCCCAAGTCCAACGACGAGGAGTTCCTCACCCCGCTGCGCGGCCTGGACAACGTGATCCTGACCCCCCACATCGGCGGCTCCACCCAGGAAGCCCAGGAGAACATCGGTCTGGAAGTGGCCAACAAGCTGGTCAAATACTCCGACAACGGCTCCACCCTCTCCGCGGTCAACTTCCCGGAAGTCTCCCTGCCCGGCCACAAGGGCTCCAGCCGCCTGCTGCACATTCACCGCAACCAGCCCGGCGTGATGAACCAGATCAACCAGATCTTCGCCGACGAGGGGATCAACATCGCCGGTCAGTACCTGCAGACCAGCAGCGAGATCGGTTACGTGGTCATCGACGTCGAAACCGAGCACAGCGAGAAGGCCTTGGCCCGTCTCAAAGAAATCAATGGCACCATCCGTGCCCGGATCCTGCACTGATAAGCCCTTATCTGCGCAGCAAAAAGCCCGTCGTGATGACGGGCTTTTTTATGTCAGGAGAAAGGTTGCTCTCGTAACCTACCACCAGCCCAGCAGGTTGCGGCCCACCAGGGCGCCCCACACCAGGGCATTGAGGGCCAGAGCGATGAAGACGGCGGCGGAGCCCAGATCCTTGGCGCGGCCCGAGAGTTCGTGATGCTCGGAGCCGATGCGATCCACCACCGCCTCCACGGCGGAGTTGAGCACCTCGATGATCACCACCAGCCAGCTGATGCAGACGAGCAGCAGGATCTCGTTGAGGGAGTCACCTATCCAGAATGCCAGCGGCATCAGCAGCAGGATGAGCAGCAGCTCCTGACGGAAGGCGGCCTCGTTGATCCAGGCCGATTTGAGACCTTTCATGCTGTAACCGGTTGCGTTGATGATGCGGGTGATCCCGGTCGCGCCTGGCTTTGCCACGATAACTACCTCATTTGAAATGGCTTTTGGGTTCACATCCTATCAGAGCCGCCCAAGGTTTCCATCGGGTGACTTTTGCTTTATTTTATTCCCTTGCATTTTGGCATCCCGCCCACCTTATCCACTCGAGAATTGAGTCGTATGTCCATTCACACCGATGAATTGCGCACCCGTCGCCTGGAGGCCCTGATCACCCCCAGCGAGCTGGCGCACGCCTTCCCGTTAACCGACACCATCGCCCAGAACCTGCTGGATGCCCGCCGCCAAGTGGAAGCCATTCTGTCCGGTGAGGATCAGCGCCTGCTAGTCATCGTCGGCCCCTGCTCCATCCACGATCCCGCCGCCGCCCACGAATACGCCCTGCGTCTGAACACCCTGCGTGAAGAGTACAAAGAGAGCCTGTGCATCGTGATGCGCACCTACTTCGAGAAGCCGCGCACCATCGTCGGCTGGAAGGGGCTCATCAATGATCCGCGCCTGGACGGCAGTTTCGACGTCAATGAAGGGCTGAAACTGGCCCGCAAGCTGCTGGTGGACATCAACGAGACCGGCATGCCCACCGCCACCGAGTTCCTCGACATGGTGACCGGCCAGTACATCAGCGATCTCATCACCTGGGGCGCCATCGGGGCGCGCACCACCGAGTCCCAGGTTCACCGGGAGATGGCCTCCGCCCTCTCCTGCCCGGTGGGGTTCAAGAACGGCACCGACGGCAACACCCGCATCGCCATCGATGCGGTGCGCGCCGCCCGTCACAGCCACATCTTCTACTCCCCGGACAAGGACGGCAAGATGACCATCTACCGCACCGCCGGCAACCCCTACGGCCACGTGATCCTGCGCGGCGGCCACAGGCCCAACTACGACACCGCCAGCATCGACGAGGCGTGCGAGGCTCTGGCCCAGGTGGGCCTGCCGGAGCGCCTGGTGGTGGACTTCAGCCACGGCAACAGCATGAAGGATCATCGCCGCCAACTGCTGGTGGCCCAGGATATCTGCGATCAGCTGCGCCGCGGCCGCACCGGCATCGCCGGCATCATGGCCGAGAGCTTCCTGGTGGAAGGGCGTCAGGACGTGGAGAACGGCTGTGCCGCCACCTTCGGCCAGAGCATCACCGATGCCTGTCTGTCGTGGAGTGACACCGAAACCCTGCTGGCCATGCTGGCAGAAGCCGCCCAGGTGCGGCTGGACAAGCAGAAAGCCTGAGCAACCGCTCAACGCTCTCTCTACCAATTCAAAGAGCCAGGCATCACGGATGCCTGGCTCTTTTCATTTCCACAGTGATTCACTCGCCCCCTTGGCTTCACTCAGCCTCTGCAGGTTTTCAATGCTGTATCCGTAGTCGACGGAACGGCTCCCTTCTCCCACTTGTTTCAAAAGAATGGGAGAAGGGCTGGGGATGAGGGGGAAGACCGCCTCAAAGACTCGGCATAAACCAGATGCGGCCGGCCGCCTCGATGCGATCGGTGCGGATCTGGAACACCCGCTCCAGCAGCGCCTCGTCGATGATCCCGACGTCCCCTTCCCCCACCACGCGGCCCTGTTGCAGGCAGAGCACGCGATCCGCCCAATCGATGGCCAGATTGATGTCGTGGATGGCCACCACCACCAGCAATCCCTGCGCGGCCAGTTGCTTGAGCAGCCGCAGCAGCGCCATCTGGTGATGCAGATCCAGCCCCGCCAGGGGTTCATCCAGCAGCAGCACCCGCCCGGTCGGATTGAGGCTTGGCCACAGTTGCAGCAGGGTGCGGGCGATCAGCACCCGCTGCTGCTCCCCCCCGGACAATCGGCTGAAGTCCCGTGCCAGCAGAGGCGCCAGTTCCAGGGCGTCGCACACATCCGCCACCGCCTGCGCCTGGGCATCGGGGCCCCCCTCCTCCAGCCCCAGGCTCAGCACCTGGAACACCGGGATGTGGAACAGCTGGGGCTGGCGCTGGGGCAGCATGGCGCGCCGCGTTGCAAGCTCGGGCCAGCTCAGGGTCGTGATGGCCTCTCCCCCCAGCAAGACGGCGCCATCGGCGGGCAGCAGGCCCGCCAGTGCCCCGAGCAGGGAGGACTTGCCGCTGCCGTTGGGGCCGAGCAGGGCCACCAGCTGACCGCCGGACCAGGTGAGATCCAGGGGAGCGAGGCGATGGGGGATGGCCAGGGCGCGGGCCTCCAGCCGCCAGGGGGCGGGATCAGCGGGACACATCGGCATCTTGCCTCAGCAGCAGATAGATAAAGAGCGGGGCGCCCACCGAGGCGGTGATGACCCCGATGGGCAACTCACCGGCGTGCAGCGCCGAGCGGGCCACCAGATCGGCCCCGAGCAGCAGGGCGCCACCCCCAAGCGCCGAGGCGGGCAGCAGGAAGCGCTGATCGCTGCCACCGCACAGGCGCAGCAGGTGAGGCACCACCAGGCCGACGAAACCGATGACGCCGCACAGGGAGACCGCCACCCCGGTCAGCAGGCAGACCGCCAGCACCAGGCGTACCCGCATGCTGTCCACGTTCAACCCCATAAGGCGGGCCTGGGTCTCCCCCAGCAGCAGTTGTTGCAGTGCCCGCCCCTGCCAGCAGAGCCAGCCGAGGGTGAGGGGCAGCACCAGCCACCACCAGGCAAGCTGCTGGCTGCCGTAGGCGAGGCTGCCCATCATCCAGAACATGAATTCCCGCAAGGAGCCGTCGTCGGCGAAATACATCAGCCAGGTCATGGCCGCATTGGTAAGGATGCCGATGGCGACCCCGAACAGCAGCAGCCGCCCATGGCCGAGCCGTGCCCGGCGTGCGAGACGGATGAGCAGCATGGTCACCACCAGGGCGCCGCCAAAGGCCGCCAGCGACAACCCCCAACCTGGCAGATAGAGCCCGAGCCCCTTGGCCACCGCCATCGCCACCATGGCGGCCAGCCCAGCGCCGCTCGAGACGCCAAGCAGGCCGGGTTCCGCCACCGGGTTGTGCAGCATCACCTGGAGCACGGCACCACCGCAGGCAAGGGAGGCCCCCGCCAGCAGGGCCAGCAGGGCGCGCGGCAGGCGCAGCTCCAGCAGGATGCGCAGCTCCAGATCCCCCAGCGGCTGCCAGGGCAGCAGCACGAACTCCCCGAGGGCGAGGGAGAGCAGGAACAGGGCCAGGGTCAGCAGCGACAGCAGGAGCAGCCAGCGGCGCTGCCAGCGCTGCTGGCGACGGATGAGAGCGAGATACACGGGATCCCCAAGAAGCGAGGCCCGCCGGGGGGCAGGCAGGAAAGCTGCATGATAACAGCGCGTTACCACCCAAGGTCAAGGCTGGTAGGGCTTGGCCAGCGCCGCTATCTCGCCGCTCTCCACCATGGCTTGCAACGCCTGCGCCAGCTTGGGGCCCAGCTCGTGGTGGGGTGAGTGCTTGCTCATCCCGAGGTAGAGCACCACCGGGTTGGGGGGCTGGAAGGGCGCCTTGACGAGGCCGGCGTCGTTGTGCTGGCTCAGGGCGTAATCCACCTGGCAGTCGGTCCCTATCATCAGGGGCAGGTGGCCCCGCTCCACCATGCGCTGCAACTGGTCTTCGGTGGGGACCCCGTGCTTGTCGAGCCCGGCGTCGCCATCGAAGGGGGGGAAGTAGGCGGAGTTGAGCACATAGCCAATCTCGCGGCCCCGCAGATCCTCGTAGCGCCTGAGGCCGGCCACGGCGGCGGGCTTGCCATAGAAGGCAGGCCGGCACTGGTAATAGGACGGCTGCAGGTAGTCGATGAAGGCGGCCCGCTCCTCGGTGTGAGCCAGCCCTATCATCAGATCCACCTGACCGGTCTGCATCTGTTTGAGTGCCCGTCCCCAGGGCACCCGTTTGAGGGTGAGCACAATGCCGCTGCGTGCCTGCAACTGGCGCAGAATGTCGATATCCAGCCCCTGGAAGTCGTCGTTCTCTGCCAGCATGCGAAACGGCGGCCAGACATCGGTGGCCACCGTCAGGGTCGGCGCACCTTGCGCCCAGCAGGCAAACAACAGACAAAGCGCACCCCAGCTTGTCTTGCCCATCCAGCTTTCGCCTTCTTTTGTTACATCCTTGTGAGCTAAAAATACCCTCAAGCACCACTTATGAAAACCCATGGAGTCGAGATAAAATGCATTGATTTAAAAGGAGAACCTAATGAACCCCATCATGACCAGTATCGGCCTGCTCATCTGCAGCAACGTCTTCATGACGTTTGCCTGGTACGCCCATCTCAAGAGCATGAATCACAAACCCTGGATCATCGCCGCCCTGGTGAGCTGGGGGATAGCCCTGTTCGAATACCTGTTGCAGGTGCCCGCCAACCGCATCGGCCACACCGTGCTCTCCGTCGGCCAGCTCAAGATCCTGCAGGAGGTGATCACCCTCACCGTGTTCGTTCCCTTCTCCATCTTCTATCTGAAAGAAGATCTGAAGTGGGACTACCTCTGGGCGGGTCTGTGCATCCTGGGCGCGGTCTTTTTTGTGTTCCGCGAAAAACTGACCGGCGCCTGAGGCTGTACACTCAAGCCATTCATCATCCCCCAGCCCTTTGAGCGACGAGGCCCCTCATGGAATTGAGAGACATGCTGCAGATCCTGGCCAAACAGGACGGTTCCGATCTCTATCTCTCCACCGGCGCCCCCCCCTGCGCCAAGTTCAACGGCGCCTTGCGCCCCCTCACCCAGGAGCCCCTGGGGCCGGGCGAGGTGGCCCGCATCGCCTACGACATCATGGATCTCGAGCAGAAACAGCAGTTCGAGAAAGAGCTGGAGATGAACCTCGCCATCTCCCTGCCCCAGATAGGCCGTTTTCGGGTCAACATCTTCAAGCAGCGCAATGAAGTCTCCCTGGTGGCGCGCAACATCAAGACCGAGATCCCCCGCTTCGAGGATCTCAAACTCCCTCCGGTGCTCCTCGACACCATCATGGAGAAGCGGGGTCTGGTGCTCTTCGTCGGCGGCACGGGGTCCGGCAAATCCACATCGCTCGCGGCCCTCATCGATCATCGCAACCGCAACAGCGGCGGCCACATCATCACCATCGAGGATCCGGTGGAGTTCGTCCATCGCCACCAGAAGAGCATCATCAACCAGCGGGAGGTGGGGGTGGATACCCGCAGCTTCCACGCGGCCCTGAAGAACACCCTGCGCCAGGCGCCGGACGTCATCCTCATCGGTGAAATCCGCGATCGGGAGACCATGGAGCATGCCCTCGCCTTCTCGGAAACCGGGCATCTGGCCATCTCCACCCTGCACGCCAACAACGCCAACCAGGCGCTGGATCGCATCATCAACTTCTTCCCGGAAGAGCGCAGACCCCAACTGCTCAACGACCTTGGCAACAACCTCAAGGCCTTTGTCTCCCAGCGGCTGGTGAAGACCACGGACGGCGGGCGCCGGGCGGCGGTGGAGGTAATGCTAGGAACCCACACGGTGCGCGATCTCATCAAGCGCGGCGAGTTTGGCGGCCTCAAGGAGATCATGGAAAAATCCAGGGCCCTTGGCATGGTGACCTTCGACAGCACCCTGTTCGATCTGGTGGTCGAGGGGGTGATCGACGAGGAGGAGGCGGTGAAGAACGCGGACTCCCAGAACAACCTGCGCCTCAAGATCAAACTCTGGCGGGAGAAGGGCCAGATTGGCAACAGCGCGGCGGCGAGCGGCTGGAGCCTGGAGCCCACCAAGGACGAGGGCGACCTCTTCTGAGACGGGCCCGGCGGCCACGAAAAAGGGAACCCTCGGGTTCCCTTTTGCATATGGGCAGGCATCAGCCCTTCTGGATCAGCCCTATCTGGCCGGGCTCGCACCACTCGAACGTCACCTCTTCGTGCTTGCCGCAGCAGGAGCCGCCACACAGGCGGCTCTCCCGCTTGGCGACGCGCCCCTTGCGCATCCAGACCCCGAGCATGGCCTCTACCGCATCCTCGGAGGTGTGAAAGTGGCGGGCCAGCGCCCGCCGGCTCACCTTCTTGTGAAGGGCCAGATAGTCCCCCAGTTCACGCAGGATCACAGAATACCCTCCCTCTCGGCGCACTCGCCCCTGACCATGAGCCCCTTCACAGGGTCACCACCTTGCGGGCGACGATGTCGCCGTGACGACGCCCCAGCCACCAGAGCAGCACCAGGGAGAACAGATAGCTCAGGCTCCAGACCAGGCTCTGCGCCGGGTGGGCGGCGAAGGTCGCCAGTTGATAGAAGAGGGTGGCGCACAGGAAGGCGACGTAGTTGCACCAGGCGGCGGTGAACAGGGCCCACTGACGACCGGTCTCTCGCACCAGAGCCCCCATGGCGGCGGCGCAGGGCATGTAGAGCAGCACGAACAGCAGGTAGGCAAAGGCCCCGGCCACACCGTCGAAGTGGGTCTGCATGTTGCCGTAGGTGGAGGTGTCCACCTCCTGGGCCTCGGCGGCCGCCTGCTTGTCCTCCAGATCCCCCACCTTGAGCCCCATGGGATCGGCGGGGTCGATGTCCGCCAGGTTGGCGGGAATGGTGGCCAGCGCCGCTTTCAGGCTGCCCAGCAGGGAGTATTCACTCTCCTCCTCATCACCGGCGCCGCCGGCGTAGAGGCTGTTGAGGGTAGCGACCACCGCCTCCTTGGCAAAGATGCCGGTGAGGATGCCCACCGTGGCCTGCCAGTTGTCGTCCCGCACGCCTATGGGATGCAGCACCGGGGTCACGGACTGGCTCAGCTTGCTCAGCACCGAGTTCTCCTGATCCTGGTTGCCGAAGCTGCCGTCGGTGCCGAGGGAGTTGAGCACGCTCAGCACCGCCACCATCAGGACGATGGTCTTACCCGCGCCGAAGATGAAGCCCTTGAGTTTCTGCCAGGTGCGCAGCCCCACGTCCACCGGACGGGGCCACTCGTAATCGGGCATCTCCATCACCATGGAGTCGCTCTTGCCCGGCAGCAGGGTGCTGCGCAGGAAGAGGCCGGTGAGCACCGCCACCAGGATGCCGAACAGATAGAGACCGAACACCAGGTTCTGCCCCGACTCGGGGAAGAAGGCCACCGCGAACAGGGCGTAGACCGGCAGACGGGCGCCGCAGGACATGAAGGGCGCCATGGCCGAGGTCATCAGCCGCTCGCGCTCCGACCCCAGGGTGCGAGTCGCCATCACCGCGGGCACGGTGCAGCCAAAGCCCATCAGCATGGGGACGAAGGCCTTGCCGGGCAGGCCGAGGCGACGCATCAGGGCATCCACCACGAAGGCGGCACGAGCCAGATAGCCGGAGCTCTCCAGCACCGCGAGGAAGAGAAAGAGGCAGCCCACCACGGGGATGAAGGTCGCCACCGTCTGCAAACCGGCACCCACGCCGTCCGCGAGCACGGCTCCCAGCCAATCGGGGGCACTCATCAGCCCCAGCAGGTGGTGCACTCCGTCCACGAACAGGGCCCCCCCGAGGATGTCGAAAAAGTCGATGAAGGCGCTGCCCACCTTGATGGCGAACATGAACATCAGGTACATCACCAGCAGGAAGAAGGGGATGCCCACCCAGCGGTTGAGCAGCACCCTATCCAGCCGTTCGCTCTGGGCGACGGTGAGCTTGTCCTGATGACGGCACGCCTGCTGGCACCAGTGGTGGATATGGCCGTAGCGCAAATCAGCGAGTTGCAGGTCGATGTCCTGGGCGTGGTGGGCGCGGCTCACCACGTTGTCGGCCGCCGCCTGCTGCCCCGCCGCCAGGGTCTCCTGCATGGCGATGTCTTCCTCCAGCAGGCGCAGGGCGCGGCCACGGCGATGCAGATGATGGGGGGCAAGCAGGGTCTCCAGCTCGGCGATGTCCCCCTCGAGGGGCTGACCGTAGTCGAGCATCAGGGCGGGCTGGGACTGGCCGATAAACTGGTGGATCCCCTCTTTGAAGACCGCTACCTGCTGGCGATTGTGGGCCGAGAGCGACACCACGGGGCACCCCAGCGCCTTGGCGAGCAAGGCCTCGTCGATGGTGATGCGCCGCTTTTGCAGCAGATCCATCTTGTTGAGCACCACCACCATGGGCAGCCCCAGCTCCCGCAGTTGCAGGGTGAGGTAGAGGGAGCGCTCTAGGTTGGCGGCATCGATGACGTTGAGCAGCAGATCCGGCTGCTGGCGCTGGACGAAGCGACTGGCGATCTGCTCGTCCAGGCTCGCCTCCTGGTTGGCCAGGGCATAGATGCCGGGCAGGTCCACCAGGGTGTATTCCTGCCCGCGGGCAGCAAAGGCCCCCATCTTCTTGTCGACGGTGACCCCGCTCCAGTTCCCCACCTGCTGGCGGGAGCCGGTCAGGGCGTTGAACAGGGAGGTCTTGCCGCTGTTGGGATTGCCCACTGTGACCAGGTTGTAGCTCATACCGGCTCCACCTCGATTTGCTGGGCCAGACTCCGCTGCATGGAGAGGCAGATGCCCTGGCACTGGATCTGGAGCGGGTCCCCCAGGGGGGCGGCCCGCAGATAGAGGATCTCGGTCTGGGGCAGCAGCCCCATCACCATCAGCTTGCGCCGCAAGGCGCGGCCAAGGTGGTTCATGTGCGTGATGCGAGCGCTCTGTCCCGGCGACAGCTCTGTGAGTACCATGACGGGCTCCTGAAGTTAAACAAGAATAATTCGCTTTTAATGGGGGGATTATAAGCTGTGCCCTCAACATTTATTTGCGTAAAATCAAACTCCGCTTAGCTAACCGACAAAGTATTGCCATGAGTCACGACAACAACAGCCGCCTGGTCTATAGCACGGACGGCGGCATGATCAAGGAATCCGCCCCCGCCCAGCACGCCTCCCCCTTCCCCGCCGACGGGGTCGTGCGCATCCGCCGCGAGACCAAGGGACGCAAGGGGGCCGGGGTCATCAGCATCCACGGCGTTCCCGTCGACCAGCAGAAGGCCCTCGCCACCCTGCTCAAGAAGAAGTGCGGTACCGGCGGCGGTCTCAAGGAGGGGATCATCGAGATCCAGGGGGACAAACGGGACCTTATCAAGGCCGAACTGGAGAAGGCCGGCTTTCAGGTCAAGCTGGTGGGGGGATAATTCCCCATCCCGCGCCTTGCCTCACCGGGGGTTTTTCCCTAGAATGCCCGCTCCCATCGAGGGGGAGTAGTCTCGCCACGGACCCGTTTCGTGCGCGATCCTGATCAACATACTTGGTGCCAACTCACCATGGTCAGGGTGATCCGGGCAATGCCGGATTTGACAAGACCTTTGACGGGCCAGTGCCAAAACCGGGGACGGATGGCGCAGGCTTGTCTTTGGTTTATAACAATTCCGTCCCCCGGTCATTTTTATGGAAGCCTTGTTAACCTCCACCATCAGCGTTGCCATCGCCGAGATCGGCGACAAGACACAGCTGCTGGCCCTGTTGCTCATCTGTCGTTTTCGCAAACCCTGGCCCATCATCGCCGGCATGCTGGCTGCCACCCTGCTCAACCACGCGGGTGCCGCCTGGATAGGGGAATTCATCAGTCGCTGGATGGATCCCAAGGTGATGACCTGGCTGGTCGCTGGCGCCTTCATCGCCATGGCCGCCTGGATCCTGGTGCCGGACAAGATGGATGATGAAGAGAGTTCCCTGGACAAGTACGGCCCCTTCATGGCCACCTTCGTGCTCTTCTTCATCGCCGAGATCGGTGACAAGACCCAGATAGCCACCGTGCTGCTGGCAGCCAAGTACGACTCCCTGATCCAGGTGATCACCGGTACCACCCTCGGCATGATGCTGGCCAACGTGCCCGTGGTGCTACTCGGCAAGCTCGGGGCCGACAAGCTCCCCCTCAAGGGGATCCGCATTGCCTGCGCCATCCTCTTTGCGGGGCTTGGCATCTCCACCCTGATCTTCGCCTGACCTCCATAGAAGCCGACGGGGGATCAGCGTGAGCACTGATCGCCACCGCCGCCCCGGACGTCCTTCAGGCCCCCTCCTCACGGCGGGGGCCTTTTTAGTGCAAAGACATGGCCCCGTGCCGCGACCTGTGTCGCAGCGCCAACGGCGCCCCTGCCCCGAGACGCGGCGCCGTGCCATAATGCCTTATCTTTCAGGCATCACGGCTTCAGGAGCCCCCATGCACCTCACCTCAAGACAGACCCTGCTCGACTGGGTCAGGCGCGGCCGCCTGCCACGGGCCTCGCTGCCTGCCGCCCTGGCCCTGTGCGATCTGCCCCCCGGCCCTGCCCGCTGGCAGTGGCTGTTCGACAGGCTGCTGCTCTGGCTCGGCTGCCTCTGCCTTGGCGCCGGCCTCGTCTTCTTCGTCGCCTTCAACTGGCAGGCCCTGGGGCGCCTCTCACGTCTCGCACTGCTGGAGCTGCCGTTGCTCGCCATGCTCCTGGTGCTCTGGCGCAAACCCATGAGTGACACCCCGCGCCAGGCCCTGCTGCTCGCCCTGGCCCTCAACCTCGGCGCCCTGCTCGCCCTGGTGGGCCAGACCTACCAGACCGGCGCCGACCCCTGGCAGCTCTTCGCCACCTGGGCCTTGATGCTGCTGCCGCTGGCGGCCTTTGGCAGAAGCCCGCTGCTCTGGACCCTGGCCTGGCTGCTCGGTCAGCTCGCCCTGGTGCTCTACTGGCGGCTCGGCCTTCTCGATCTCTTCTTCTCCTTCAACGAGGAGGCCCTCGGCTGGTGCCTGACCCTGCTCAACGCCGCCCTCTGGGGTCTGCTCATCCTGGTGCCCGCCCGCTACGCCCTGATGCCCTCCTGGCTCGCGGGGCTGGCTGCGGGGCTCGGCATCACCCTGCTCACCCTGCTGGCCCTGTTCGATGCAGCCTCTCCCTGGGTCTGGCCTGCCTGGCTCGCCTGGCTCGGCGCCGCCTACCTGCGCTGGCACCACAGGTTCATCGCCGGGCTCGCCATGGGGTGCCTGAGCCTCATCGCCGTCATCCTCGCGGCCCTTGGCAAGTGGATGGAACCGGACATGAACGGCTTTTTGCTGCTGGCCCTCATCGCCATCGGCCTGTCGGTGATGGCCAGCCGCTGGCTGCAACAACAACGGAGGCAGCATGTCTGATCTCACCCCCTGGGAGCGCCTGCGTGCTGCCCAACTTGTGGAAGGGGATGCTCCCCGGGATGAACAGCCCCACTGGTCGGGCCGTTTTCTGCTCGGCATGGTGGGCTGGATAGCCGCCCTCTTCCTGCTCTTCTTCCTCTTCATGGCCTTCGAGCAGCTGACCCGCGACCCCAACAACGCCCTCACCATGGGGATGGTGCTGATGGCCGCCGCCCTCGGTCTCAACCGCATGGCGACCCGCAGCGATCTCTGGGATCAGTTCGTGCTGGCGCTGGCGCTGGCGGCAGATGCCTGGCTGCTCTACGGCCTGCTGGACAGGCTGGATCTGAACGTCGCGTGGCTCTGGTTCGGTCTGACCGCCTTCTCCCTCGGGGTGGCCGCCCTGTTCGAGCACTGGCTGATCAGGCTGTTCCACAGCTTCGCCGCCGCCATCCTGCTCACCCTCGCCCTCGCCTGCCTCGGCCTGCACCTGCTGGCCCTGCCGCTGGTGATGGGCGCCGTCGCCCTGTGCTGGCTGCAGGCGGAGCGCGATCCCGCCCGCCATCTGCTCTATGAATCCCTCACCCTGGGGCTGGCACTCTCCCTGCTGGTGCTGGGACGGCTGCACCACCCCCTGTGGGAGGGAGGCACCAGCGTGCTCAATGAGCTCGGCAGCTCCCGCCTGCCCCTCTGGCTCAATCCCCTGCTCTGCGCCGCCCTGCTGCTCGCGGTCATGGTTCGCCTCAGGCTGCCGCTGCGCTACGGGCTGCCGCTGGTGGTGATCAGCGCCATCATTCCCGGCATGGGGGCTGGCGCCCTGGTGCTGGTGCTCGGCTTCTACGCCGGCAGCCTGGCCCTGATGACCCTGGCAGGCCTCCTGCTGCTCGGCTTTGGCTCCCTCTATTACTACGATCTGGGGCTGACCCTGATGACTAAGTCCTGGCTGCTGCTCGCCTCGGGGGCCCTGCTGCTCGGTACCCGTCAGTGGCTCAAGCACCTTCACAACGGGAGCCCCTCATGAGACGCCTCGCCTTTTTGCTGACCGGTCTTGCCCTGCTCGCCGGCATCAACGCCACCGTCTGGCGCTTCGAGCACGCCATGAGCCAGGGGGAGGTGGTGCTGATCGAGCTGGCACCGGTCGACCCCCGCTCCCTGATGCAGGGGGACTACATGCGCCTGAACTACGCCCTCGCCCGCCAGCTGGCGGGCCGCCAGGCCGCCGCCGGCCCCCACACCCTGGTCGTTCGCCTGGATGAACATCAGGTGGTGCACTGGGTGGAAGGGGGCAAGCCCGAGGCCCCGGGCCCGGGGGAGCGTCTGCTCAAGGTGCGCCAGCGCGACGGCCAGTGGTTTATCGGGCCTGACGCCTTCTTCTTCGAAGAGGGCACGGGAGATCAGTATGAGTCGGCCCGCTACGGCGAGTTTCGTCTGCAAGAGGATGGCAGCACCCTGCTGGTGGGGCTGAGGGATGAGGCGTTCACCCCCCTGGGTCACACCCGCCCGGCCTGGTAATAAAAAGAGGGCGCCGATCCGGTTGAGAGTGGCGAAATGATGACAACCCCCGACGGATAACGTATTCGCCGGGTGGCGAAACGCCGTGACTTGGCAACACTTGAAACTGGGCACTCGGCAGCAGGACGGTCAGGATGAACATAGACATTGCAGTCCCCCTTCGCAGACTGGTCGCTTGCGCCGCCCTCGCGGCCATGGTCTGGGGCACTCCCGCGACCCAGGCCAGCCCGGCGCTCGCCAGCCTGCACTACCTCACCGAAGAGTACAAACCCTACAACTTCACCGGGGAGGATGGCGCCCCGACCGGCTTTGCCATCGACCTGCTGCACCTGGTGTGGCAAAAGACCGGCACCCCTGTCCAGCCCGTCAGCATCCTGCCCTGGGCCAGGGGCTACTACCTGCTGACCCAGAAACCCAATGTGGTGCTCTTCTCCACCGCCCGCACCGAGGCGCGCAATCCCCTGTTCAAGTGGGCCTGCCCCATCGGCTATGCCGAGATAGTGCTGATGGGGCTCGCCAGTCGCCCCCTGACCTTGACCCGTCTGGAAGAGGCCCAGCGCTACACCATAGGCGCCGTGCGATCCGACGTGGGGGAGCAACTGCTGCTCAACGCTGGCTTCGACGAGCAGAAGATCATGACCGCCAACCGCCTCTCCCAGGCCCTGCGCATGCTCACCTCGGGCCGGGTCGATCTGGTCTCCAGCAACAAGTCCACCCTGCTGGATCTCATCAAGACCCAGCAGCTGGATCCTGCCCAGTTCGAGGTGCGCTGGATGTTGAGCTCCGAGCAGTACTGCTTCGCCTTCAGCCACCCGGTGGACGATGCCCTGGTCAGGGAGTTCCAGCTCGGCCTGACCCAGGTGCTGGCCAGCAGCGACTTCCAGCAGCTCCAGCACAAATACTTCCCCTCCCCCTGACCTTTTCCCCCGCCGGGGCCGCCATGGCCCCGGCCCGCCTTTGAGCCAGCGCACGAAACCCGTTTAATGTTCGCCACTTGCAACGACAAGGGGTGACGCAGACCGCCTCGGGTCCGTAATATAGGGCGCAGGAGCCTGTTGGCCCCTTTTTCACGGCAAGGGGCAGGGCGCACGGTGGCAGCGACAGTCAGGGGCGGCAGCGTGCCCGCTGGCCGCCTTCATCGGGCAGCGCCGCGCTCACGCCCTTCCCCGCCATCTCTCCGATCTCTTGGGAACACACATGCACAACACAGCGAAATGGTTGATGAGTCTCTCGGTCTGCGCCCTTCTGATGGCCTGCGGCGGTGACAAGACCACCGGCAAGGCCTGTCTCGGGTCAAACAACGACACCCTGGTGGAGGGGATGCAGGACAAATGCAAGGCGGGGGACATTGTCGCCACCAAGCACCCAGCCTATTTCTGCGATTTCAACTACGCGGTCACCTTCAACAGCTACAACTCCGCGATTTGCGTCTACTCCGGCGGTCTGAAGCCGGAGAGAACCACGGAAAAATCATAACTGGCGACCCATTTGCCCCGTCTGACACGAAGAGGGCGGCAGGATATGTGGTCAATGCCCGGGCGGCGGTGCCGCCCAGGCCATTCGGGGGCGGCTTCGCCCCTATTTCACCCGCATCAGACGGTGATGCTGCCCGGCGCACTCGAGCTGGAGCACCTGGGATCGGGCCATGGCCTCCACCCTGGCCAGCATCTCGGCGCTGTAGCCCTTGCGGCGCATCCATTGCAAGGGCTCCTCGAAGCCCCCTTCGTTGACCACGAAGGTATCTGTGTAGGACTCCTTGACGATGCTGACCACCCAGATGCGCTGCTGATACTCGCAGAGTCCGGCCACCAGGGTGGCCGCCCGCCCGGCCAGGGCGCGCACACGGCGGACAAGAAGATGAACCATGGTATGGGCTCCGAACTGATAAAAGGGAAAACAGACTGGCACCCGGGTGGACGCGCCACCCTGTGCCCTCTCAACCCGCCCCGCTCCTATCGCGGGGCAGACACCTGACTGGAAGGAGGCGGGTTCCCGCCCTCCCCTGCGGCCCGGCGCTGGCGCTTGACCGCATACATGCTCGCATCGGCCCGGTTCAGCGCCTCCTCGACGCTGACCTCGGCCGGCATCACGGCCACCGCCCCCACGCTGGCACCGGGATAATGGATCACCTTGTCCCCCACCGGCAGTGACAGCACGCTGTGCTCGAACAGGCGCTGGCGAAACGCCGCCACCGCCCCGTCCAGCGTGTCGGCGTCCGGGAAAGGCCCCATGCCCACGGCCACGAACTCGTCCCCCCCAAAGCGGGCCAGCAGATCGCCGCCGCGCAGGGTCTCCCCCAGTTGCCGCGCCATGGCGGTGAGCAGCCTGTCCCCCGCCTCGTGGCCATGCTCGTCGTTGATGGCCTTGAAGCCATCGAGATCCACAAAGGCGATGAGCACCGGATGCCCCGCCCGCTCCGACAACGAGAAGAGGCGGGTGAGCTCCAGCATCAGGGCGCGGCGGTTGGGGAGCCCGGTGAGGGGATCGGAGAGGGCCAGACGCGAGAGCTCGTCGTTGGCCTGCTGCAATTGCCGCAGCAGTTGCTCCCGCTCCACCTGTTCGGCAATCAGGTGCGCGAAGAAGGCAATGAGCTGCTGCGCCCCCGCCACCGCGGGTTTTTGTTCGGTACTGGCGCCGCACAGGGTGCCATAGAGGGAGCCGGTAGAGGTGCGCACCGGGCTGCTCAGATAGGAGCGAATGCCGAGCTCGCTGGCCGCCTGGGAGTCCCCCCACAGAGCGGCGACGTCGTCGGTGTAGCCAATCTCATCGTCGATGGCACGGCGACACAGGGTATCGCTCCACTCCACCGTCATCCCCTCAGGGATCTGCAGCCCGGCCGCATTGCGGGCAAACAGAACATGCTGGCTGCTTTGCCCGAGGTCAATCTCGGTAAGATAGGTCGACTCCAGCCCGGTCACCGACGCCAGCATCTCCAGCAAGGGGCGGGTCAGGCTCTCCAGATCCCGCGCGTTTATCATCTGCTCCGAGAGCGCCAGCAAAATTTTATCCATGCCTACCTCCACTACTGCGTGCATCTGATGGGCGACCACCTTAGCCAACTCGGGGCGGGCCCGACAAGCGGCAGACCGCGATTGACCGGGGGAAAGATCGATTTGTTCACATTTTGGCATAACCGGACCCCAAGCGGCGTCGCCATGCGAAACACAGGGGCACAACCCTGCCCTCGCCCCTGGGTGCCGGGTCGATTCCTGCCGCGTATTCGCCCACGGTCACCATCCCCTCGCCCCTTGCGGGAGAGGGTTAGGGTGAGGGGTGGGTAACGTCATTGCCTGGCGAATGCCGCCCCACGCCTCAATGGCACGGCTTCGCCGCGCAGGACACGAGGACTCCGTCCTCGACGGGGTTTCGGATTTGTCCCCTCTCCCCTTGGGGGAGAGGGCTAGGGTGAGGGGTGGGTAACGTCATTGCCTGGCGAATGCCGCACCACGCCTCAATGGCACGGCTTCGCCGCGCAGGACACGAGGACTCCGTCCTCG